>JAFGUM010000278.1 GCA_016938515.1 Spirochaetales bacterium
GCCGAACAGCTGGAATCCATAGACTCAGCCATACTCGCGCTCAAGGACGACCCCGGCAGGGACGATTCCCTCGCTGGACTGCTCCGTTCGCTTCATACCATCAAGGGTTCCAGCAGGATGCTCAAATTCAAGGCGGTGGAAGCCCTTGCGCACGGGCTGGAAAACGTGTTCAAAGGCGTCAAGGAAGGCCGCTACGGTATTACGCGCGACCTCGTCCGGCTCGTGTTCCTCACCGGTGACGCGATGCGGCGCTGCTCCGACGCCATCAGGGCGACCAGCGCCGACGACATTGATACCGCGCCCTTCCTCAGCGTTTTCGAGCGCGTGTACGCGTCAGAGCCCTTTACGCTCGATGGGCTGGCGGCTCCGGAAGCCAGGCCAGCGCCGGGCTCCCAGGCTTCCGGCTCGCCCGCTGCGGCGGAACAGGCTCCTTCGGGGGCAGCAGACGCGCAGTCGCCTCAGGCTACCCCAGTTCAGGCCGCAACCCCCGTTACCAGCGAACCTTCCGCACCCGCAGAGCGCCGACAGGCCGACAAGCCGCGCGAGACAATCAGGATAGACCTCGGCCGCATTGACGGCATCGTACGCGTCCTCAACAACCTCATCATCAAGCAGTTCCAGTTCCGCAAGGAAAAAGACCTCGTAGCCCGGGTAGAGGACGCGCTGGGCGACGCGGGTGGCGGCGGCAAGGAAGCGGTCGCCGTTGCCCTGCGAGCCACCAGGCAGCTGCGCAAGAAACTGGACGAAGACCTGGAATTGATGGAGCGCAACACCTTCGAACTACAGGAAGATATACTGTCGCTCAGGATGCTGCCCCTGGAACTTATACTGGGCAACCTGGGCAAAATGGTGGAAGAAACATCCGCCGTTCTGGGCAAGGACATACGCCTGAGTACGTCTGGTACCGAGCTGCTGCTGGACAAGTTTATCCTGGAGGGGCTCCACGACCCCATAGTCCATATCGTGCGCAATTCCATAGACCATGGGCTTGAGACGCCGGAAGAGCGGGTAGCCAAGGGCAAGGACCCTGTGGGCAATCTGAGCATCAGCTGCGCTTCCGAAAGCGGACACATCGTCATACGCATCAGGGACGACGGCAGGGGGCTCGACTATGCGCGCATACGGCAGCGCGCGATTGACGCGTACCCGTCGCAGGCCGCCGACATAGCGGAACTACCCGAGGCTTCGCTCAACGCGTACCTGTTCATGTCCGGTTTCTCGACGAAAGACGAGATTTCAGACCTGTCCGGGCGTGGCGTCGGCCTCGACATCGTCAGGCACAACATAGAAAGCATCAAGGGCAAGATAGACTTGTCGAGCGAGCCGGACCGCGGCACCGAGTTTTCCCTGTCACTGCCGCTGTCGATGGCTACGGTTGACGGGTTCTTCATCACGTCGGCTGGTGAGAAATTCCTCATTCCCGCGACCTTTGTCCGGGAGGTCATCATCGTGCAGGCGAACGAGGTGATGGATCTGCTCAACAGACGCGGCTTCGTGCTGCGCAACCTCGTCGTGCCGCTGTACCCGCTGTCGGTACTTCTGGGCAAGGGTGACGACGACCCCTTCGACCGCGAAAAGCTAAACGTCGTCGTCATCGAGGCTTTTGGAGAGATCATGGGGCTCATGGTCGACTCGATCGTGCAGTACACCACGCTGATCTACAAGCCGGTACCGCGCAACCTGTCCGGGCTCAAGACGCTTCAGGGCATCGTGTTCGACGAAAACTTTGACATCATAACGATCCTGTTCGTACCAGAACTGATGAACAGGTGCAAGCGCATACGCAACATCGACACGAGGAAGCGCTACGCGGAAGGACGCCGCGAGAACAAGCGCATTCTCGTCGTCGACGACTCGCCCACGACGCGGGAAATTGAAAAATCCATCCTCGAAATAGAAGACTACCAGGTATCAACGGCGGTGGACGGCATAGACGGCCTGGACAAACTCAGGGAACAGAAGTATCACCTGATCGTTACCGACATCAACATGCCCAGAATGGACGGGCTGACGTTCGTCGAGAATCTGCGCAAGCTTGAAGGCTACGCGCAGACCCCCGTCATAGTCGTTTCATCAGAGGATGACGAAGGACACCGCACCGCCTTCAGGGCGGCTGGAGCGACGTCGTTCATCGTCAAGAGCGACTTCGAGCGTGAGAACCTGGTTGAGCGCGTCAAGGCGTTGATAGGGGCGGTGCAGCATGGCTGAGCGTACGATTCTCCTCGTAGACGACAGCGAC
>JAFGUM010000028.1 GCA_016938515.1 Spirochaetales bacterium
ACGATGTTGCCTTCGTTTATGGGCAAGCCTACCATGTTTATCAGTTCTTTGGGGCCAAACTCGAAGGCGTGGGTTGCGCCATTCTTTATGGGCACCCGGTTCTTTTCCAGCTGTATGTGCAGGGCGTCGTACATTCGGCCCAGGGGGTCGGAAATCAGGGTGTTTGCCAGTTGCTTGTAAATAAACCAGATACGCTCGGCGAGCAGCTGGGTTAGACGCGTAACGATCTGCGGCTGCGCCTGTACCATCCGCTCGAAGTTCTGCTTGTTTACCGCCAGCAAGTACGCGTCCTCATACGCTATGGCACTGGCGGAGCGCGGCTTGTTTTCAAGCAAGGCCATCTCGCCAAAGATGTCGCCAGCCTTGAGCACAGCAAGCAGCACTTCCGTATTCTCGACTATCTTCGTTATCTTGACGGAGCCCTTCTGGAGGATATACAGCTCGGAACCCGGCATCCCCTCGGAAAACACCATGGTATCCTTGGGGTAGAAGCGGTTGAACTCCTCGGTGGAGCCGTCGAGATAGACAGCCTTGGCGTAGGGTTTTATCTTTGCCATCCGCTCCTTGACGGCCGCGGCGTTCTGCCCGTTGGGACAGAACTTCAGGTACTGGTAGTACGCGTAGTACGCCTGGTTGAACTGACTCTGCCGCGCGTAGCACTCGGCCACTTTGTACAGGTGCGACGGGTCGATATCGGCGCTTTTCTTGAGCGTGATGCGCGTAAGCGCTTCGTCTAGAAAGCGCATGCGTTTTGAGAAGCCCATGATTATCTTCATGGCCACCGGGGTATTCTTCTCTATAAGAAGGCCGTACTGGTCGCGCTGGACGCTGATGAGCGTGACGTCGGTAATGGCCTGGGCTGTCTCGATGTGGCTGTGGCTGGACATCGTCGACACGACGCCAAAAAAATCCCCGGGCGAGTAAATATTGCCGCCCTCTTCCTCGACGACCTCTACTTCTTTGGAGATACGTACCTTGCCTGCTTTGATAATATAGAAACGGTCGGCATTCTGCTTGCCTTCAACAATTATGTACGAGTCTTTTTTAAAATTGACGAAGGTCAGCTGGAGCGGATTATCCATGCCGATACCGTTTCTCCCATAGGAAAGCTCGTCTGAATTATAGGGACGCCCCCGCGGGTTGTCAATCTCCGAGCTTGCGCCGGATTAGCCCGCGGAAGACGCCCATACACGATACGTGGCTACAGATCCGATGGCAGTCCAAATCGACCGGTGAGCTCACGGACACCCTCTTTGACGCGGGCCAGTACCGCAGGGTCACCCTTGGCCTTGAGAACGTCCACGATGAAGCCGGCGATAGTGGACATTTCGGGTTCCTTCATACCCCGCGTCGTTACCGCGGGCGAGCCTACCCTGATGCCAGACGTAATAAAAGGACTCTTCTGGTCAAAGGGAATACCGTTCTTGTTTACCGTGATGCCTGCCTCGTCCAGCCACTTCTCGGCTTCCTTGCCGGTTATGCCGAGCGGGCTGAGATCGACGAGCATCAGGTGGTTGTCGGTACCGCCGGAAACGATGCGCGCACCACCAGCGGCCAGTTCCCGGGCAAGTACGCTGGCGTTTAGCACCACCTGGCGGATATACGCCTTGTACTCGGGAGACAGGGCCTCCTTGAACGCGACCGCCTTGGCCGCGGTTATGTGGCACAGAGGGCCTCCCTGGATGCCGGGGAAGATGGTGGCGTCTATCAGTTCTGACCACAGCTTGAGGCGGTCACCCTTGGGTGTCATTACCCCTATGCTGTTCTCCTTGTCGGTACCCACAAAAATCGCGCCGCCACGCGGCCCTCGAAGGGTTTTGTGCGTCGTGGTGGTCGTAAAATCGGCAATGCGCATGGGGCTCGGATGGGCACCAGCGGCGACGAGGCCGGCTATGTGCGCCATGTCAACGAGGAACAGCGCGCCAACCTCGTCGGCGATGCTCCTGAAGCGCTGGAAGTCTATGATGCGCGGGTACGCGCTGGCGCCGGCGATTATCATACGCGGCTTGTTCTCCCGCGCCAGCCTGGCCACCTCGTCGTAATCGATTGTTTCTGTCTCCCGGTTTACTCCGTAGCGTACGACGTTGTACAGCTTGCCCGAGAACGACACGGGGGCGCCGTGCGTAAGATGACCACCGTGGGCGAGATCCATACCCAGGATGGTGTCGCCCGGCTTGAGTGCCGCAAAATATACGCCCATGTTGGCCTGCGAGCCGGAATGTGGCTGCACGTTAACGTAGTCCGCGTCGAACAGCGCCTTGGCGCGATCCCTGGCGAGGTTCTCGGCTACGTCAACGAACTCGCAGCCGCCGTAGTACCGCTTGCCTGGGTAGCCTTCGGCGTACTTGTTCGTCAATACTGACCCAGCCGCCTCCATTACCGCCCTGGACGCGTAGTTTTCGCTCGCTATGAGTTCCAGATTGTTGCGCTGGCGGTCTTCTTCCTGTCCAATCGCCTTCCAGAGCTCGGGATCAGATTTCTCTATGTACGACACGATGCCCTCCTAAGTATATACCTTCGAGTTCAGGGTACTGTACCCATAGTGTATAGCATACCATGATAGTCACGGCGCGCAAAACGCAAACGCGGTTTTTTTTCAGTACACGCCGGTAATTTCAACGTCACTCCAGAACGACGTGTACGACGGCAGATCGCCACCAGATTCCTCGAATATGGTCTGGAACGAATAGCGTCGCAGCGCCGCCACGGTATTGCCGTCAGGAGCCATGCGATCTACCGTGGTGAGGCCGCGCGAGAAGGCTATATGCCTGTCATCCATGTTGCCGAAGTAACGGCTCCTGTCGTCAAACGGCGGCACAAAGTCTCCGACGATAGCCCCGGACGCCAGGACGGGATCTACGGGAATCCAGCCGAAACCGTAGACGTAGAATTCTGCCCACGCGTGGTTCCACGCACGGAGCGCGTCGTCTACGACGACACCAGCCACCGGTACGGCAGGCACCTTGGCGGCGCGCAGTAAGGCGGTATACAGAATTGCCATGTCCCAGGCGTCGGCTCTGGCTGCTTCCAGCGCGTCGGCGCTTGAGGCGGCCACTGCCGTGGCGTCGTACTGGACAGTGGCTACAAGCGCCTCGTGGAGGAGAGCGGCTATTCTGTAGGGGTTCTTCTCCCGGCCTACAGCTTTTGCCGCGAACGCCTTGAGCGCTGGATTATCAGCCGGAACGAGTGCGTCTGGCGCGGTAAAGACTTCGTACAGGGATGATACAGGTGCCGGCGGTGTTTTTATCTTCTCAGGCTTTACGTCGGTTTCTACGCCGTATACCTGCACCAGATAATCCTGGCTCACGGTGGTAAGAGAATCTGGAGCCAGGTCACCGAGTTTGTACGCCGACAGCCCCCTGTAATCGGGGAATAGCGGCTCAACGCTTCTGTTGAGAGCCTTGACTCCCTGTTGCGATGGCGAATTGACGGGGAAAGGCATCCATAGGTACAGAGAATTCTGCCCGCCCGATTGTACGCGGGAAATTGTCACGAAGGTAGAGAGCGCGTATGTCCTGCGGCCGAGGTATGATTTGGATCCCGGCACGTCTACAACCTGGAAGTAGCGCACCTGGCTGGTGCCCTTGGCTGTTCGCACAGCCACGCCCCCGGTAATGGCGCCATCGGGTACGCGGACACGTATTTCCTTGTCAGACCAGCTCTCATACTCCCCGAAGGCAGCTATCGGAGTTACATAACCGCGCCCAGTGTCCTCAGTTCTTGCCTGGACGGCACTCTCGCCCATCCACGTGAACAGCACAGACGAATCACCTCGATTGGAACCATAATTGAGGCCACGAATCGTGAGCAGCGAACCCATGACGCCAGAATCAGACGACAGCGATTCGATGCTGGGCCCAAGAGCCTGGCCACCGGTGCCAGCGGGAGCGGATGGCAGCAGGGATCGGCTCATGAACATCCTGGGGTTGGAGCGACCGCTCTCGGTAACAACCCGTACCAGCGACGAATCAGCGTACAACGGCACCCGCACCTGTATGAGGCCTTCGCTCCACGACAGGTAGGACGACGAAGTGACGGCGGCTCCGTCAAACTCCACCGTGCCCTCTCCCCGTTCCTTGCCAAAATTACGCCCCCTGACGAGCAGGGCGCCACCGGGGTCGCCTATCGGGGGCTCTATGGCCTCGATGACGGGTCGTGCCTGTCTGGCTTGTACCATGGGTATCGATACCACCGCGGCGAGAGCCGCGCACAGGAACACCACGAGCAGTATAACCGACGCGCCGCTTCGCCTGGAGGTTTTTGGCGGAGAGAACGCGACCCTCATGGCCCGGTCTTATCCTGCTCGGCGACCGCTTCTTCGGCTGATTCTTCCGGTTCCGGTGGCACGTAGCGATCCATTATGAGCTCGACGCGCAACGGCGAACCGCCATCGGGCTTGGTTCCAAACGGGTAGAACAGCACGGTTTCCCCAAAGCGCACGGACAGCGTGTCTACGGTTGTCTGGTACCGCAGCCCCTGTTCGCCATCGTGGTACCAGACCTGACCCTGGGCTACTATGAGCAATCCCCCGTCCTTGGTTTTGTACGGGGTAAGCGTGATGACTATGGCAACATCGCTGCCGAGCATCTTTACCGACACCGCGGTGCCGGGGATGGTGTACTTGACGTCCCGGGCTTCCCAGCTGGGCTCTTCGTCTGGCTTGCTCACCGAGGCGACGATTGACACCGCCAGAGCCTCGCTTATGAGCGCCGCCGGTATAGCTTCCAGCGAACCCGCTCCAACTACGGAGCCAGGCGCCACGGGTGGAACAGGAAGCGCGGCCTCCTGGGCAAACGGCGAGGCCACCGCGAAAGCCGCTACCGTAAGAATGGCGAATCCGTTACAGGCGCGCTTCACCGGCGAGTCCCCGCCCGATAGTCGGCTTCACGAACGATAAACGGCTCGCCGCCTGCGCCAATGAATGCTTCTGCCGGCAGCGTTATATTGATATTGACCGCAGAATCCTGCCTCGAAATAAAATCGATGACGGATTCCATGCCCATTCCCGAGGCAGCCACCGACGTGGCTTCTATCGCCTTGCGGACGGCAACCTGCAACTCGGCGTTGCGCCTGCCACTGTTGAACAGCGCGAGGCCGAGCAGGGCTACGAGCAACGCGGCAGCTGCGGCTGCTGGCAGCGGCACAGAATAACGACGCGCCCAGAATGCGCGGGGGCGCAAGGGCCCGGGGTGCGCTACCGCGCCGAGTTTTGCCAGCACGCGGTCGCTGGCTTGTGAAGCAGCCGCGTCAAAGCGGGAAGCGTCGCTCGTCAGAACATCCCTGACGCGACGCAACTCCCGCACGGTGGCCGAACAGTCAGCGCACGCGCTCGTATGATGCTCGATTGTTTCCCGCCATGGAGACGGCACTTCGCCGTCTACCCAGGCGGATAAAAGCTCACGATCGGGACACATCGTCATCATCCTCCCGCATCATAGCCGCAAGAGCCTCCCGGGCCCTGAAGACCCGGACCTTGACGTTACCCTCGGCTATTCCGAGTACACGTCC
>JAFGUM010000279.1 GCA_016938515.1 Spirochaetales bacterium
ACGTGCGTCGTATCGACGATGCCGTACTTGGTATTGACCTTTGAGCCTTCTATTATCGGCAGTATATCGCGCTGAACGCCTTCCCTGGAGACGTCGGCTCCACCGGACTTGCCCTCCCTCGTGGCAATCTTGTCTATTTCGTCCACAAAGACGATGCCCGATTGTTCTACGCGTTCCCTGGCTTCTGCCGAAGCACGATCCTTGTCAACCAGACGGTCTGATTCCTCCTCGAGTATCAGACGCCTGGCTTCTTTTATCGCCACCAGCTTCTTCTTTTTCTTGCCGCCAAAGATGCTGGCTATGCCGGAGAATGCCGACTCGAGCTCTTCCATCTGCTGCCCTGAAAAAATCTCGATAGACGGCGTTGCCTGGGCGGACACCTGCACCTCGACTTCCTTGTCCTCAAGAAGGCCATCGCGCAGCATCGTGCGGAATTTTTCTCGCGTGGCGTTGGGCTTGCCAGCGCGCTGGCTATTCTCGGCGTCAGCCTCGGCTGCATCTGCAGAACTGGTGTCAGTACCTGGTTTTCCGGCTATGCCGGTATTCCCGGCTAGGAACCAGTTTGGCGCTGAAGCGCCTGTCTGCGCGGTAGCTGCTGGCGCCTCTTTTTGATCCTTGGTTCCAAGCCCGGGCAGCAGCAGGTCGAGCAGGCGTTCTTCGGTTCTGCGCTCGGCGTCACCCTGGACCCGCGATGTCATTTCTTCCATCACCATACGGTATCCCGCGGCCATCAGGTCACGCACCATGGACTCTACGTCGCGTCCAACGTAGCCCACCTCGGTATACTTGGTCGCTTCCACCTTTACAAATGGGGCTCCGCACAGTTTGGCAAGCCTCCTGGCTATCTCAGTCTTGCCAACACCGGTGGGTCCTATCATCAGGATGTTCTTGGGAGCTATTTCTTCGCGCGCGGATTCTGGGAGCAGCTTCCTGCGCAGCCTGTTGCGCAAGGCTATGGCGACGGCGCGCTTGGCCTTGTTCTGGCCGATGATGTAGCGGTCCAGCTCCTCTACAACGCGCTTGGGCGTAAAAACAAGGAAGTCTTCTGTCACGATAGCTCCTCCACGAGGATATGATCGTTCGTATAGATGCAGATTCCACCGGCGATTACCAGGCTGCGCTTGGCGATCTCCGCGGCCGACAGGTTGCTCGTCTCCAGGTAAGCGAGCGCCGCTGCGTACGCGTAGTTGCCGCCAGAGCCAATGGCTATGGCGTCTTCCGCGGGTTCGATGACGTCGCCTGTCCCGGACAGCAGCAGCGTTTTTTCCTTGTTTGCGACGAGGAGCAGGGCTTCGAGCCGCCTCAGCATCTTGTCTGTTCGCCAGTCCTTGGCCAGCTCGACCGCCGCTCTCGTGATGTCACCCTGGTACTCTTTTATCTTGACTTCGAAGTGCTCGAGCAGGGTAAAAGCATCAGCGGTGGCCCCGGCGAATCCGGTAAGTACCTTGCCGTCGTATATCGTGCGAACCTTGCGTGCGTTGTATTTCATAACGGTATCGCCCATCGTTACCTGGCCGTCTCCAGCCATGGCAACCTCGCCGCCGCGGCGTACCGCGATAACCGTCGTGCTCCGTATTACAGGCTTCTTCATCTGGTGTTTCCTTCGTGCTTCGTTACCGGACGCACCGCGGCTCCGGCGTGAGGATGAGCCCCGTCGTACACGGCGCGTAGCCGGGCAATATCGACGTGCGTGTATATCTGCGTGGTGGATATGTTCTGATGGCCGAGCAGTGCCTGCACGACGCGGACATCGGCACCGTTACTGAGGAGGTGCGTGGCAAAGCTGTGCCTGAATCCGTGGGGCGACGGGCGCTTGTGCATACCCGTGGCCAGCGCTCTGCGTTCTACCAGATAGGCTATGCCGCGGCTCGTGAGCTGGCCGGATTTCGCGTTTATGAACAGCGCATCTGTGTTCGCCGTCGCCTTGAGCCTGGCCGCCCTGTACGGCAGCCACGCTCGAATGGCTTCTACCGCGGGAGGCGACAGGAATACCGTTCGTTGCCTGGCTCCCTTGCCGGTTACGCGGGCGCGACCGGCGTCCAGGTCGACATCCGCCAGAGACAAGCCAGACAGCTCCGACACGCGGCAGCCAGTGCTGTACAGCGTCTCGAAAATAGCCCGGTCGCGCGCGCCCGCAAAGCCGTCATCGGGCGCGCCTTCTATAAAGCCGTTCATTTCGTCTTCAAACATAAAGCCTGGCAGCGTCCGCGCCATAGGCAGCGACTCTACATCCTTGGCCGGGTTTGCGGAGGCGTGGCCAAACCGTACGAGGTAGCGGTGAAAACCCTTTACCGCCGACAGTGCCCGGTTTACCGAGCTCGTCGCGTAGCCAGACCGTACGAGCGTGGCAACGAAGTCCTGTACGCTGGACCGGGTTGCGCCATCCACGCTCGTACCCGAGGCTTCGCACGAAGCTTCGTACAGGCGCAGATCATCCCGGTACGCCTCTACGGTTCGTGGCGACAGCGACCGTATGGCGGCCAAGTAGGCGAGATAGGCTTCAATCGTCGTTGCCATGTTCGCCATCCTGACTGTGCAGGTAGTCGCAGGCGGGGTTTATGCACGCCTTGTACGAGCCGCGCTTCTTGTCGAAGCGTTCCACGAGGAACCACCCGCACTTGGGGCAGTAGCTGTTGGTTGGTTTGAAGTACGTTATAAAATCACAAGCCGGATAGTTGGAGCAGCCGTAGAACTCGCGCCCCCTCCCCTTGGCTTTGCGCCGTGCCACTATTTCGCCGTCACAGCCTGGCCGCGGACAACGCGCCAGCGGGATGGACTTGGTATTCTTGCACTCGGGAAAGCCAGTACACGCGAGGAAGAAGCCAAAGCGCCCCAGCTTTTTGACCATCGGCCGCCCGCACTTCTCGCACACCTGATCCGTCGGTTCGTCCAGACTACCCTTAAACGACTGGAGCGTCTCCATGATGTCGTCAACGCGCTTCTTGAACGGCGCGTAGAACTGGCCCAGCGCGCCAACCCAGTCTCGCCTTGATTCCTCAACCTCATCGAGCATCTGTTCCATCCCGGCGGTAAAACCGGTGTCGACGACGTCCGGGAATGAATCTACGAGGATCTCGTGAATTTTACGGCCTAGAGTGGTGGGGACGAGCTGCCTGTTCTCCCTCGTTATGTAGTAGCGCTCCAGGAGCACGGAGATAATGGGTGCGTAGGTCGACGGGCGGCCTATGCCCTTTTCCTCCAGCACCTTGATGATGGAGGCATCCGTAAACCGAGCAGGTCCCTGGGTAAAATGCTGCTCTGGTCGGTACCCCTCCAGCTTGAGCTCTTCACCCATCCGCATCTCCGGCAGCGTCGATTCCTTGTCTTCCTTGGTTGCCAGCAGCTTGATTACCTTGTAAAAGCCCTTCTCGACGAGCCGTGACGCGCTGACGCGGAACAGAGCGGTACCCGCTGCCACGTCCATCGCGGTGGATCGCTGCTTTGCCGGCGTCATCTGGCTGGCCACAAATCGTTCCCAGATAATGCCGTACAGCTTCTGCTGGTCTTTGTTCAGGTACTCTTTCATGGATTCCGGCGTATACGCGACCATCGTTGGCCTGATGGCTTCGTGGGCGTCCTGGGCCTTCTTGTCAGTTGCGTACGCGTTTGCTTCCGGGGGCAACTCTGCGGGGAAGTGTTCGCCTATATAGCCGCGCACATCCTTGAGAGCAACGTCCGACACACGCACCGAGTCGGTACGCATGTACGTGATGAGACCTATGCGCGTCGCGCCCACGTTTACGCCTTCGTATAGCTGCTGCGCTATCTGCATCGTCTTCTTGCTGGTAAAACCGAGCCTGTTGGCCGCTGTCTGCTGCAGTTTTGACGTCGTAAACGGTGGCTTGGGTCGTATTGAGCGTTCGCTGTCCCGTATGTCCTCCACCGTGCACGGCGCGCCGGCGATGGCGTTTACGACTGTCTGTACATCCGCTTCAGACTTGAGATCGACCTTCTGCCCGTTAAACGAGACGAGCTCACCGGTAAACGAGTAGCGGCCTTTTTTAAAGTCAGCTTCAAGCGTCCAGTATTCCTCGGGGATAAACGACTCAACCTCGGCTTCCCGCTCGCATATAATCCGCAGCGCCACCGATTGCACCCTGCCGGCGGATAGCCCGTTCTTCACCTTTTTCCACAAGAGCGGTGAAAGGTTGTAGCCCACCAGCCTGTCCAGCACGCGTCTCGCCTTCTGCGCGTTTACCTTATCCTCATCAAGCGCCATGGGCTCTTTTACGGCGTCGCGAATCGCCTGGGGAGTAATTTCATTGAACACGATGCGCTTGATATCCAGGCCTTCGTTCTTCTGAGCAAGGGCTCCCCGGATATGGTAGGCTATGGCCTCTCCCTCCCTGTCATTATCAGAGGCGAGCAGCACAGCCTTTGACTTCTTCGCGGCCTTCTGCAGCTCCTTGAGCAGCGGCGCCTTACCCCTGATGGTCAGGTACTCGGGTGTAAATTCGTGGTCGACGTCTACGCCCAGTCGTGACTTGGGTAGATCGATCAGGTGTCCCATCGACGCAAGGACTATGTACGACCCTCCCAGGTACTTCTCTATCGTTTTGGCCTTGGCTGGTGACTCTACTATCACCAAGGTTGGCTTGGTCGGTGTTCTTCTGGTTTTGGTTCCCGCTTTCGCGGTGCTTCTGGCACTTACGCTCGCCATCGTCATGCTCTCCTGCCTGGTTGTTCAACGTGCGATCGGGGCGAACGGCGCGAGGCCAATGCTCTTCCCGGACGCCGCATACGCCGGCGCCGTATTCCCACCCGCGAAAGCCCGCCCGTGCGCCACGGGCCTTCGCGCCAGTCATCGATGATATCGCCAAAGCACGACAGAGTTACAGCCCCGTCGGCGGCGAGCGCGTCTGAACCGGCGGATCGGTGTCCACCCATGCACGACGCTACGACGTACACGTCCCGGCCTTCCTCCAACGCGAAGGCCGCGCTGATGAGCGCGCCAGAACCTCCCGGCGCTTCAACCACGACGGTGGACCTGCAGAGGCCTGCCAGCACGCGGTTTCTCTCGGGGAAAGTCCAGCGCGATGGAGGCGTTCCCGGTGGGTACTCGGAGCAGATGCCACCGCCGGCAGCCACCATAGAAGCCGCTAAATCCTTGTTTGACGCTGGATACACGGCGTCTATGCCCCTGCCCAGAACGGCAAACGTCAACCCGCCGCCGGCGAGCGCTCCGCGATGCGCCGCGGCGTCAACCCCGCGCGCAAGCCCGGAAACAACAGCCACACCGGCATCGCCGGCTTCCATTCCCAGGGCAACGGCGGCTTCAAGACCACGCCCCGTGGGGTACCTCGTACCGACTATGGCAACTGCCGGTTTGCGAGGATCGGGAAGGCGCCCGCGAACGTACAGCAGGAACGGCGGCCGCGCGGTCTCACGCAGTATCGCCGGGTACCCCGCGTCGTAGAACGAGTACGCCGAGCCGCCCGTACGCGACAGGAAGGTCGCGTCACGCTCCGCTGCCTGCGCCCACGCTACGGGCGACCAGTCAGCGCCGGGCAGCCGCCGCCGCACTATGGCTTCAACGTCGCCCAGGCGCAGCGAGCGGAGGGGAGAAGAACCCAGCGAGCCGGCCAGGCGGATACGCTCCCTCGCGGACAGGAACGGCATGCGGGCTATGGTCATATGTTCCAGACAAGCCATGGGCTCAACCATATAGCTCGTCCAGTATGCGTTTTTTGTTGTCTACAGCCTGTTTCTTTTTTTCGTCTATGGTCGTGGTATTGATAACCCTATCGTAGGCATCAGCGGCATCCTGCAGCCTGCCTGCTCCGTACAGCGCCCTCGCGTAGACGAACAGCGCGTCTACGTTTCGTGGTTCTTTTTCAAGAAAGCGTTCTATGGGAGGTATGGCGGCTTCATGATCCTCTAGTTCGAACGTGTACAGAACGGCAAGACCGTACAGGGATTTGGAGTGGCCCGGCTCTACCTTCAAGGCCTGGAGGTACGCACCTTCCGCCGCGGACAGCCAAGCCTGGCTGGTAATGGCGGTGCCGCTGACGTCTGAAGTAGCCATCCTGGACAGGTACGCGGCGGACAAGCCCACGATATAATACAAGCCTGCGGATTGTGGATAGTGGCGCAGCGCTTTCATTCCGGCGTCGTACGCGTCACCGAACAAACCCTGCTCCATGTACCTGACGGCAAGCAGCCTCCAGTACATGGCCACCTTCTCCATGGCCGCCACCGTTTGCTCCACGTCTTTACCGTAGCGGGCTATGCCATCCTTGAGCTCTTCCACCGTGGACGGCGGCGCGTTTTTGGCCGCACGCTCTTCCAGGTCGAACATCCTGCTTAAAAGACTGTCGTCGTTACCACACGATGACAGCGCTCCCAGCATACCAAGTACCACCAACACGGTTACTATTCGTTTCATGCGCCTGTCCTCCCGTCACCGGAGACGCCCGAGCGCGCAACGGCGCCTGTCCGTACAGGGCGCGCGCCTCTGCGCGGAAAATACGCTTCGTGGGCCACCGCCAGGTCTTCGGCATCAACGTGCGTATAGATCTGCGTGGTAGCGATGTCGGCGTGACCGAGCAGCTCCTGTACCGTTCTCAGGTCTGCGCCTCCCGCCAGCAGGTGGGTCGCGAACGAATGCCTGAGCGAATGAACCTTGCCGTCAACGCCGCTGGCTATCCTCAGCTCCGAGAATCGCTTCCACACGCCTTTTCTGGAAATACCCCGGCCCGCGCGGTTCAAAAACACCCTGTCGCTACGACGCCCTTTTTCAAGGGCCGGGCGCCCTTCCGCCATGTAGCGCTCGAGCCAGGCTTTCGCCTCTTGCCCAAACGGCAGTATGCGCTCTTTGCGGCGCTTGCCTACCACCCTGATGAATCGTTCTTCTAGATACAGGGAATCCATTCCCAGTGACGCTGCCTCGGAAATGCGAAGGCCACACGAATAGATCAACTCGAAAAGGGCACGATCCCGCAGACCGCCTGGCGTAGACAGATCGATGGCACCGAGCATCAGGTTGATGTCATCCTGCCTGATCACATCCGGCAAGCTGCGTTCCTGCCTCGGGCTTTCGAGCAGCTCTGTCGGATCATCTTCACGCAGGCCCTCAAGCCTCAGGTACTTGAACAGACCCCGGACGCTGGACATGATTCTCGCCATCGTCCTCGCAGAAAGACCCGACGCCCGCCTGAACGCGAGGAACTCGAGAATATCGCCGACCGTTGCTACCTCAACGCTTGAACCATGCGCGGCCAACCACGAGGAGAGGCTTCTGGCTTCGCGCACGTACGCTTCGAGCGTCAAAGGAGAGCGTCGGCGGGCTGCCACCAGCCACGAGCCGTAGCGTTCTATGGGGTCCCGGGTACTCATGAGTCTATACCCCGCTCCGTTCAGCAATCGTGCGACGCTCGCGCAACACGGTTGGAATATCCAGTTCATCTGTCTCGTTGCGGCCCATGAGGTACCCCTTGGTGCGCGGCTCAACGATGTTGCGCCATTCATCCGGAGACAGGAAGTCGTCTATTTCCCTCGAGACATCCTTGCGAACCGCTACGCTTTGCGCTTTTGGCTTGATAGACCGGTCAAATCCGGTAGCTATCACCGTTACGCTCACCTCATCCTGCGCTGAAGCGTCATTGACTATGCCGGCTATGACGAGAGCCTCGGGATCCGCGCTCTGCGTGATGATGCCGACTATTTCTTCATACTCGTTCAGCGTAAACGACTCGCCGCCGGTAATGTTGATGAGGATGCTCTTTGCTCCGTCGATGCGCGCGTCCTCGAG
>JAFGUM010000280.1 GCA_016938515.1 Spirochaetales bacterium
ACGTCCAGTTCCATGCCAAGGCTGCCCGACAGCCTGTTGTACCCGGCGCCGATGGCTACGTCCGGCAGCAGCAGGTTTTCCTTGATAACCGCGTAGCGGATATTGCCTCCGATGAGGCTGTAGTCCGCGGTGATACCGCTCGCGGCGAGGTTCGACATGACGCTTTCGGGTAGTATCATGCCCTTGAGGCCGAGGTCGAAGGGAAGGATGATGCCGCCTATCTTGGCAGAGATCGCGGCGGCGGGGATGGGCAGGCCAAACTGCGCCAGTTCAGCCGGCAGCGCGATGCCCATCGCGTCGAACAGAGCCGTCATGCTGTCCGCGGGCACCGTCGTGGCTCCCACCGCGACGCCGGCGCCGAAATGGGGGAAGCCGCCGATGTACGCGTCGGACCAGGCGTTGCCCACGGTGGCGTTGTACGACAACGTAGGGGCAAGTTCACCCGCGAACGTGGTAAAACCGGCCTGGAAATCGGCCAGCGATGGATCCTGGGCCCAGGCTCCGGCGACGAAGAGCGCCATCATTGCTACTATAACAAAACGCTTCATGGTACCTCCTGTACGGGTGTGCGGCGGCGCGACGCTACCGTCACACTGGTCAATATATCGCTAAACCATAAAAAACCAAACAAGTTGTTCAATGAATGGACAAAAGAAACTCCCTGATCGAGTAGACCGACCAGGCGTCACCATCGGCATCGTGGATCTCGATGTGAACGTGGCCTCCGTGTTCTTTTTTTCGCGCGTTGGTTCCTGTATTGCCCCCGCTTCCAAGGGCGTATCCCGATTCGATTACCTGGCCGGTGCGGACGTAGACGTCATGCAGGTGAAAATACGCGAAGTAGCGGCGATGTACAGGGTCGTAGACGATGGCGCCGTTGCCAGCCTTGGGGGACAAGCCCCCCGAGCGGTAGTTGGACGGTTTGTCGCCGCCATTCCAGTCTCCCGAAGCCGCTACGACTATGCCGCTGCTCACGCTCCTGATAATCGGGCCGGTTTCCTCGACACCGTGCCGCCTGATGCTGGTAAAGAACACGTCAAGCGCAAACTGGTGCGATGTCCTGAGCGACGATCGCCCGGGAATCCAGCGCTCGCTCTTCTTGAGCACGGGTGAGGGTTCGGACTTGAGCAGCGTATGAATATCGCTCGATTGCCAGACCTCGTCGAGTATGGCTTCCATGGCGGGAGAGGTTTGCCGTGCTAGCGCCCAATAGGCTTGTACCGCCTGGTACGCTTTGCCGTATGCGCCGCCCGCCCGCGCCGCCTCGTCGAGGTCGTACTTGTCGCGGAGGTGTACCAGCCGCGCCTGGAACCACTCCGGCGGGGGCAATATTTCGTCTATCGCGGCGACGGGGTCCTTGCCCTCGGCTTTCATCACCGCAACCCATTCAGCCGCTCTCGCCCGGGCTACAGTGGGTACAACATCTTGGAGCGCGCGCGGCTTGAGGATTGCGGACAGGAACCGCAGTAGCTCTGTTCCCGAGGTACCTTGCTTTTCTATGTCCGTACCAACGTATTGACCAGAACTGACCAGCTGCGGGGTGACGCCAGCGGGGGAGCCCGTATCGTCTGGAACCGGCCCCCCTATGATGGCCGCCGCTGATCCCGCCGCTTCCAGTGACAGTGGCTGGCTACCAAGGTACCTGCGTTCCGGATCCATCGCGAGGGCTACGACAGCGAATCCCGCCAGCCAGCAGAAAGCCATGACGATGGCCGCGTACGCGGTGCGCTTGCCTATATACGGCCTCCTTTGGCAGAATCAGTAATAAGTCTAGCTATGCTATGTGCCTGGGTCAAGAAGCTGGCGTCCCGTAGGGAGTCCACTAAACCTTGTCGGTATAGCAGTCGATCGTGGTGAAAGCGACAAAAATAGACTACACTGCCGGTGGTTCACGCAAACTGAGCGTGCACGAGGAGTCTCGGATAATGACTGTGCTATCAGATTTTTTGACAATATTCACGAGCCGCCGTTCTATCCGCTACATTTTGTACTCGGCAGTCGTGGTGGCCATTATTGCGATGGTGATTTTATTTGGGGTAGACCGCTCAAGGCCTTTTACCGTGGCCTTTCTTGATTTCCCAGACAAGGATGTGGCTTCGTACGCATCCCTGCTTCCTGAAACCGTAGCCATAGTACGATTGGATTCGAGTACGATAATGGGTAACGAGAATCCTGAACCAGACGCGGATTGTTTCATCGGGCCTTTCGGGCTCGCACTCAGCCAACTAGCTGACGCTACTACCCTGTCAGATGTCAGGTTGCAGAATTCGTTTCCGCCGTCGGTGTTGAGGCTGGTGGCTGGTATCGGCGCAGGCAAGGTCGGTTTGCCCTTGCAGATAGACCATTTTTCGCTGTCGTGGGATAGGGAAGCGTTTGATGGTAGGGGTCAACCGTACCCCCTGACACGAGACGCACTGGAAGCGGCAATGAGTTCGTACGCCAACCCTGTAGGCCCAGCGCTTCTGTTTGCTGGAGGCGACGACGAAACGTTGTTGCTTGTTCTTAGCGTGCTGTGCGTTTCAGAATCAGGTGCGGCGGGATACGACAGAGCCGTAGAAGTGTTGAGGCAGGGAGGAGACGCTGAAGACGCTCTGTCTGGTCCTCTTGGCGTGCTCACCTCCTGGAATCGCAATGGGTATCTGCACCCCGAATGGTACAAGCTGACCTCCCGTGATGTCAGAGCTTACGTTGAGAAAGGCTTCGGGTACTTGCTCTTGGCAACGCTTGGGTTCAGGCGAACGGTGGACTATCAGAGTATTTACCGGTTCGGAACCGCGCCGTTCCCTTCTGCGGGGCGTTCAGATGCCATAGTAGCGCCGCTGACAGCGGCTGTTTTTTCTCCGCGCAGGTCCATGCTTGGTGATTCGCGCGCTGTAATCGATCGCATGGTTGACCCGGAAGAAGCTTTCAGAATGGCGGTTGAAACCGGAAAAGCATCCACTCTGTCTACGGCGCGAGCCCCCGATGTGCAGGCTGCTGACGCATTGTCCTGGGTAGCCGGACGACAGACGCTCGTCAACGGGTTGTATCGGGATGCGTTTGCCAGCGCCAAAGACGCTGGCGCTTTTGCCGCG
>JAFGUM010000281.1 GCA_016938515.1 Spirochaetales bacterium
CGCTCGCCATCGACGCCCTGAGGGGCGCTCTCGTCGTACTCATGGTCGTTTATCACGCGTGCTACGTGGCAGAACTCTACGCCTTGGTGAGCATTGACCTGTATTCTGGGTTCTGGTGGTTTTTTCCGCGCTTCATAGCAGCTGGATTTGTAGCCCTTTCAGGATGGAACCTTGCCGGCAAACGAGCCAGAGGCAAGCTTTTTGGGGATTTTGCCAAACGCGCTGGTACGCTAGCCCTGATCGCGCTGCTCATCAGCGTCGCTACGTGGCCCGTACTAGACAAGCGCTTCGTATTTTTTGGCGTCATACATCTGATAGCCGCGTCTTCGGTGCTGGCGTATCCGCTGCTCGGCAGGCCGCTGGCAGCTACTGCAGTGGGAGCCGTCGTCCTGGCTACGGGCCTCTTACTAGGCCCGTACCGGTTTGACTTCGCGTGGCTGGCATGGCTGGGCCTGCGCCCCGCGGGTTTGTATCCCGCGGACTACCTACCGTTGCTCCCATGGTTCGCGTACGTGGCATTTGGCGCCGCTACCAGGGATGTCGTCTGCAAATTCATGACTTGCAGAGCTACGCCTGTACCCACGCAGCGCCCACTGACCAACGGGCCCGCGCATAGAGGCTTGAAACTGGCAACGGCAACGCTTGCTGCCGTTGGAAAACGCTCACTGGTCGTCTACCTGGCTCACCTCCCCCTGCTCTACGGCGCGGGATGGGTGATCAGCGCCATCACCCGATAGCCCAGCTCAGCCAGTGCTACTCGCTTGTAGCATGCGGTCTCATCGGTTATCATCAAAACGCCAGCGCAAAAATAACTATATGGGGGCACCGCGATGCGCACACCGACCATGAAAAACATCGTCATCACGTTTACAGAGTTGGAGCGTGGGTCGGTTCACACCAAAGTCCCCACGACGCCCGCGTTGTACGAGTTTCATGTTTCAAAAAGCGCCCGCGATTTGTATGGCCTTTCAGGGGCCCCATTTTCAAGCTCCAGCAACGTCGTGTTCGCAGATTTCCGCGAGTCGCGGGCATTCGCTGACAAGATCAACGCCAAACGCAGCCCGGGTGATCCATCACTGGCAATAAAAGCCGGGGCTATCAACGCGATGGCCCTGATAGACGAAATACTGCACGCGGTCTGCGCGCTCTACCGCGAGCGCGTTGAGCCGAGCGCGTTTACGCTTGCCCTGGATCGCGCCCGCGTTGAAGTAGGCGTACCTGAAAGTCGTACCGCCCTGCTCGCGTTTACCGACAGCTTTCCGCCATCCTCTGTCTACGATGGCGCTGAATCGTCTGACTCATGGCTGGATGGTCTGTCAGATGGCGTGGGCAAGGGACCCGTTTCGCTCGAAGAACTCCTGCTCCTGCGGCTTGAAAACGAAAATCCCGCGTTTGCTCCCTATCGGTTTCTTTTTGATGACAGGCCGCTCAAAGCGACAGCTCCGGTTGAGCCGGTGCTCGACGCCACGGAAGTCGCGCTCAGGAACCTCCGACCTCTCGGCCCCGGCGGCGAGGATCTATTGACGCTCCTCAGGGCGCCCATGCGCGCAAGCCCACACTCGCTAGCCGGGCAGCTGGCGTACATGAAGCAGCACTGGGGCATGATACTCGGGGAGCGGATGGCCAAACTGCTAGGCAGCCTGGATATGCTCGACGAGGAAGAGCGGCCGTCGTTCCCGCCCGGCCCTGGTCCGGTGCGCGCGCCCTCGTATGAAAGCCTCGATGTGGAGTACGAGCGCTTCAGCGAAGACAAGGACTGGATGCCCCGGGTCGTCATGATGGCAAAAAGCACGCTCGTGTGGCTCGATCAGCTCTCCAAAGCCTACGGCCGGGACATTCACACGCTCGACGCCATCCCCGATGAGGAGCTCGACCTGCTATCGTCGCGCGGTTTTAACGCTCTGTGGCTTATAGGCATATGGGAGCGCAGCCAGGCCAGCCGCCGCATCAAGGAACTGTGCGGCAACCCGGAAGCCGCTCCCAGCGCGTACTCGTTGTTCGACTATGAAATAGCGTGGGAACTGGGTGGCTGGCCCGCGCTGGAATCGTTGCGGCATCGTGCCGGACAGCGTGGCATCAGGCTCGCGGCGGACATGGTTCCCAACCATACGGGGCTCGATTCCGCCTGGGTACGCGACAGACCGGACCTGTTCATCAGGCGGTCTGACCCACCGTTCCCATCGTACAGCTACAACGGCGAGAATTTATCGGCGGACGGCAGCATAGGACTGTGGCTCGAAGACCACTACTACGACCGCCGCGACGCCGCGGTTACGTTCAAGCGCGTCGACTTTCGCTCCGGCGAGACCAGCTACATCTACCACGGCAACGATGGTACGAGCATGCCGTGGAATGACACAGCCCAGCTGGACTTCCTCAACCCCGCCACGCGGGAAGCCGTCAAGGAACGGATACTCCACGTAGCCAGAAACTTCCCGATAATACGTTTCGACGCGGCAATGATCCTGGCCAAGCGCTCGTTCAGGCGTCTGTGGTACCCGGAACCCGGCGCGGGCGGAGCCATCGCCAGCCGCTTTGAATCGGCGATATCCACCGAGCGCTTCAACGCCGCCATACCCGAGGAGTTCTGGCGAGAAGTGGTGGACCAGTGCGCGATGGAAGCACCCGAAACGCTGTTGCTCGCCGAGGCGTTCTGGATGATGGAAGGCTACTTCGTGCGCACGCTGGGCATGCACCGTGTGTACAACTCCGCCTTCATGAACATGCTCAAGGACAAGAAGAACGCTGAATACCGGGCTACCATCAAGAACACCGTCGAGTTTGACAAGGATATACTCAAGCGCTTCGTAAACTTCATGAACAACCCCGACGAGGAAACCGCCGTCGTCCAGTTTGGCTCAGGCGACCACTACTTTGGTGTGTGCTCCATGATGGCTACCATGCCAGGCCTGCCGATGTTCGGCCACGGGCAGATAGAGGGCTTTACTGAAAAGTACGGCATGGAGTACCGCCGCGCGTACAAGGACGAACATCCGGACGACGGGTTTATTAGACGACATGAGCACGAGATATTCCCCCTTCTCAAGCGCCGCTACCTGTTCTCCGGCGTCGAGCTGTTCCTGCTGTACGACTTGGTGGGGGAACACGGTCATGTAAACGAAAACGTCTTCGCGTACTCCAACGGGTACGGGCATCAGCGCGCGCTCGTAATTTTCAACAACGCGTGGGAGAGAACATCAGGAACGCTACGCCGATCATGCGCCTTCGCTGACAAGCGCCCTGACGGTAGCAGGCCAACGGTCACGCGTAGCCTCGCCGAAGGCCTTGGCCTGAGTGGCGGAGCCGGCCGTTTTACCGTGTTTACGGAGCTCAAGAGCGGGCTGAGATATATCCGCCGCTCGAACGACATCGTCAGGCATGGTTTGTCGGTGGCGCTCGAGGGTTTCCAGTGCCAGGTGTTTATAGACATAGCGGAACTATCCGACGATGAACGCGGTTCATACGCCGCGCTCTGCGACGCGCTCGCAGGCGCGGGCGTAGAAAACCTCGGGTGGGCTTTGCAGGACATGGAATTTGCTGACCTGCATCGCGCGTGGGCGGCTACTTTTGACGAACGATTTTTCCAGCTGGCGTTAAACGACGCGTCCTTGGTCGAACCTACGGCTGAAAACCCGGACTGTACAGCGCTCGCCGCGTTCCTGGAAGTGGCAAGCGACTTCATTGAGCGCAGGGTGCCCTCGGCAGACGCCGCGCGCGTTGGTGCCCCGAAGACTACTAGAAAACCCAGGGCAAAAACCGGCACTAAGGGAGCACCAGGGGAAGATAGCGCGCGTCAAAAAGCTGCGCAAGCCTGCGCGGCGGTAGCCAGCGCGATCGCATCGTTACAGCAACCGGTAGCGGCGGCCACGGGTAAAAGAGCACAGCCATTCTCACTTGATACGCTGGCAAACCGCCTGGCGTCTACCAGCGGAGCCAGAGAAGCCATGGCTTCTCTGGCGACTCTTCTGCCCGTGGTATACGCCGCAGAATCCCTTGCGCGCGAAGCCGTAGACACCCGCGATCTCATCGACGCCTGGGGCCTGGAGCGAAAGCTGCGAGAAGCGCTCGTGCGAGCGGGCTCTGCGGAAGACGTCGCCGGAACTGCCGCCGCTTTCGCCGTGGCCGCGCTGCCCAGCCTAGCGTACGTGCGACCTGGCTCCGCGTCTACCCTGCGCCTTGTCTCGACGACGCTATCCTCCGACGCCAAAATCCGGGAACTCCTGGGCGTCAACGCCTGGGATGGCGTGGAATGGTTTAATAAGGAGCGCTATAAACTCGCATCGACGCTTATGGCCGCGGCGGCCGTTGCCATTGGTGGTAAAAACCCCTCGCGCGTCATGAAAACGCTGGCCCGGATTGATGCCGCCGCGGAAGCAAGCCTCTGGCGCGTCGATTTGATGATAGCCGCGCTCGATGACAGCGACAACTAAGGAGAGGCAGCATGGCATTTCGTGAAATAAGCACGAGGAGCATAGAGCACAACGTATTTGACATGATACAGGAAGCCTGGATGCTCGTAACCGCTGGCACGATAGAGTCGTGGAACACCATGACGGCCAACTGGGGAGGTTTTGGACACCTGTGGAACCGCGACGTAGCCTACGTCTTTGTTCGGCCTACGAGGTTTACCTATTCATTTATAGAGAGCTCCGGGGCGATGACGCTATCATTCTTCTCTGAAGAATGGCGCGACGCCCTGTCCACCTGCGGCAAGGTATCGGGACGCGAAGCGGACAAAGCCGCGCTCACCGGCCTTACGCCTACGGAGCCGCGCCCCGGGTACGTTGGCTTCGAACAGGCTCATCTTACGCTCGCCTGCCGTGTCATCCACAAGCAGGACATTGACCCGGCGGGATTCATCGAACAATCGCTAGCCAGCCACTACAACGACGACTACCACCGCTTGTATATAGCCGAGATAGTAACGGCACTCGTCCGCGACTAAGCTATGACCGACCCAGCCTTGCAAGCCGTACTGGCACGGCTCGACGACCCGTACGCGCGCTTTGTCTTTCCGAGCGATGTCGCCGCGACTTCCATGCTGGTGGCGGCGCTGGAAGCAAGTGGCCGGCGAGCCTTGCCAACGCGGCGATTTATAGGCTGGGACGCGTTCAAAGCCGAGCTGTTTGCAGGAGAGCACGATCAGAGGCCCACTACAAAGGCTATACGGTCGCTATTTGCACGCCAGCTCACCACGGATAATGCCGCGACGCCATTTCTGCGGTCGATTATCCCCACAGCCGCGGCCAGTGCCTCTACGCGCTTCGCGCGGACAATCGCGGCAGCGCTACCGGCGCTGTCATCAGTGCCCGATGGCCCCGGTGACCAGCGAGCTGATTGGCGCGCCATACGCGATCGCTACGCCGAGTTTATGCGGGATCATGGCTTGTACGAAGCGTCCTGGCTTGGCAGATCGGCGAGTACGAGCCGCGATCACTGGGTGCTTGCCTACCCCGACCTCACCGAAGACTGGGATGACTATGCCAACGCGGTAGCGGCTATCCCTGGCGCCTTCGTCATACTATCCACGACACTCGGCCAGGCTCCAGCGGCGGCGGCCAGGTTCGGAACGCTCGTAGAGGAAGTACGGGCCATACTGCAGAAGATACGCGACGAAATTCTTGCGGGAGCCGATTCGGCTGGCTACGCCATAAGCGTAGCTTCCCCGTCATCTGTGCTGCCCATACTGGCGCGGGAAGCGCGAGTAGCCGGAATAGCCCTGGACATCCGCGAAGGCGCGCTTCTATCAGAGAGTGCCGGCGGCAGGCTCCTGTCAGACATCATAGACCTGGACTCCAGCAGCGTGTCGTTTGATGCGCTGCGAAGACTGCTCCTTGATTCGTCCCGACCATGGAAAGATAGCGTTACGGCCAGGCGATTGCTCGATATCGGCATACGCAAACACATCGTAGCGCCGCTCCCAGACGGCCCCGACGTCTGGGAAGCCTCGCTGGGAAACGATGACGAAGCCAGAAAGCTCTACCGCGGGCTTCGAACGGCGTCTGCCAAGGTGGCCAACGCGGGAAGCTTCAAAGCGCTGCGGTTAGCCTATGACTCGTTCAGAAGAGCCTTTCTTCTAGAATTGTGGTCAGAGCGACAGAACGACGAGATTGCCCGTTCACTCGCTGTGCTCGACGAGCTCGAAGAAGCGGCCAGCATCGCCGGGATACAGGGCCGAGTAGACGCGGCGATGCTATGGGCAGAGCGACTTGCCGACACTCGCTACCTTCCAGTTTCCAAGACCAGCGGAATCGCCGTCTACCGCTTCCCGGTAGCCGCCGGCATACAGCCAGAGACCCACTTCGTGCTCAACCTGGCTGAGGGCGCGGCTGTTGCGGCGGCTCGTCCCCTGTCGTTCCTGCGAGCAGACGAACGAAACGATGCCGGAGCGTATGACCGCGATCTGTCGGGAGGGCTCATCCGCTGGCTCGCCGTGTCGGGCAAACGGGTGTACCTGAGCTATTCGGAAAGCGGCCCCGATGGGGTGAGGCCGCCCCACTCAGCGGTAGACGCCCGTGATCCGGCTTCACTAGGTGTACCGTACGACAGAAACCGCTGGCTTCCAGCCCCGAACACAGGCGTCGAGCTGTTTCCGTCCCAGACGAAGAGCGCAGCCTCTGCTCTCATCACCGTGTTTGAGCCAGAATCTCCAGACTGGGCCGCTGCCACGCCGAGTGCACCGGCTACGCTATCCGAGGCCAACACCAGGGAGGTGGTCGCCGCGCTCTGCCGTGACAATACGCTGAGTCTTTCGGTAACCACTATCAACGGCTACGCTAGCTGTCCGTTCCAGAGAATCCACGCCAGGCAATTACGGGTAGAAGCCGTGGCGTCCGGGTTATCATTCGTTGACAATCTCCTTCTGGGCCGGCTGTACCACGACGCGTTCCAACGCCTGTTCATGCCGCTGGCGGGCGCAAAGCTCACCGTTGTGGCACCGGAAGAGGACGACCCGCAAGCCATGAGACCGACGGTGCAGGACATGGAGCGCGCGTTTGAAGCGGCTCTCAAGGCACTTGGTCGCGAACACGGGCTGATGGCGGAAACCCTCGTGCGCACCAGAAAGCCAGTACTCTGGCACTCGTTCCATGTTTCGGCTACTAACGTGCTCGCTGTACTGGATGGCTTCGTGCCGGTTATGGTCGACGATGAAGAGCTGTACGCCCCCGTGCGTGGCGTCAATGCCGAGCTTCGGGGCAGACCGGATCTCGTCTGCGCGCGGGAAACTCAGAATGGACGCCCCGAAGCCGTTCTGGTCGACTATAAGAAATCCGACCTGCCCAAGCGTGACGACCTCTCGCCAGACGAACACGGCGAGCTGGCTGTTCTTCAAATTCCGGCGTACGTCGTGCTGGTAGAAGCTGCCGGGTACCAACCCAACGCTGGGTATTACCTGTCCATAGAAAAGTCAGGGGTCGGGGGCAAAGGCATACTGCTCGTCTTCGGGCCCGGCGAGAAGCCGTGCATTCACGAGAAGCAGCTCCCCCTGCTCGAGCCAGCGATCGTCGCGGCGGCGGGCACAACGGCCGACATGATCAGAAGCGGACGAGTATTCATCCCAGCCAGGCGCGATTGGACCAGAGTCTGCACGCGTTGCGACCTGCGCTCCGTATGCCGCGCGCACTACTCGGTGAGGTAAACATGAGCGCCTACGACACGATA
The DNA here is from genome assembly GCA_016938515.1 of Spirochaetales bacterium. Classification (GTDB taxonomy): domain Bacteria; phylum Spirochaetota; class Spirochaetia; order Treponematales; family UBA12059; genus SZUA-370. The sequence continues at coordinate 7,663 of JAFGUM010000281.1, forward strand.
CTGGCCGGGCTGGATCCCGCGCGGCAGCTACCGGCGGTTACCGAAACGCGATCCACCGTCGTATCAGCCGGCGCTGGTTCGGGCAAGACCCGCGTGCTGGCGGTGCGCTACCTGCACCTCGTAAAGGAACGGGAGCTGCCAGTCGAGCGCATCCTGTGCATGACCTTTACCAAAAAAGCCGCCGCCGAGATGAGCGAGCGCATACGCGGCATGCTCGCCGCGTGCGCGGTGGACGATGAAGTATTCTCGCGGGCTCTCGCGGCTTTTCCCTCTGCGCGCGTATCCACGCTGGATTCGCTGTGCGCCGAGATCGCGGCCAACGGGTGCGCCCGCTGGGGGGTAGCTCCCGATTTTGTGGTAGACGAGGAAGCCGCGGCCGAAGCGCTACGCTCGTACGCGATGGATTTCCTGCTGCGCAGGCGCGCTGAGCCACTGACGGCTTCTTTTCTGGCCGCTACCGGATTTGAGAAAGCCCTGGAAGCCCTGCTCCAGCTGGCTGGCGGCAGAAGCGGCCTCATAGTCTCGAGCCATAGCTTTGACAAGGCAGGCCAGGACGACGCCCTGGCTGCCACGCTCGGATGGATACACGACAGGCTGTACGCGTTACTCCAGGGTGGCCTCGAGTTTGCGGACGCCACCGCGCCAACGGTACGGGCATGGATGGACCGCGCTGCCCTCTTACCGCTTGAGCCGCCCAATCACGACGAGCAATCGTCCCTGTCGCGCGCCATGGCCGCGTACGAGGCGATACGCCAGCTGAGGCGTCCGGGTAGCAATACCAAGGGAGACGCCGCCCGGTATTTCAACGAAGCAGGAGCGGAAGCAAAAGACCTTGCCGCGGCGGCCTTGCTCGCCTGCGAGGCTCTGCTCGACGACCGGCGTGCCGAGGCCATGACGCTGCTCCGCGATTTTATGGCAGGCGCGGCGGCGGCACGAGCGGCTTCTGGCCGACTTACCTTTGCCGACGTGGCGGCGATGGCCGTGGGGGCTCTCGAGGCGGACGCCGCGCTGAGGGACTGGTACAAGTCGCGATACGACGCCATCATGGTAGACGAATTCCAGGACGACAACGAACTGCAGAAGCGGCTGCTCTACCTACTCGCCGAACGGCGCGCCGAGCGTGCCGTGCCGCTCGCGGCGGGTACCGGCGTCGATCCTTCGCGGCTAGAACCGGGCGTCCTCTTCTTCGTTGGTGATGACAAGCAGAGTGTCTACGCCTTCAGAGGCGCCGATGTTACCGTGTTCAGGGGGCTGTCACGCGAGCTGGAGCAAACGCCAGGGGGCCTCGGGCACCATCTCCTGGTTACCAACTGGCGGTCAGAACCAGGCCTCATCGACTTTTTCAACCGCACGTTCTCCAGTATCCTGCCGTCGCCAGAAGACGCGTCTGCCAGAGACTACGAAGCGCGCTTCGTCCCCCTCGGCAGCGGCCCCGCGACACCGGGGGTAGAACCAGCAGTCGTGTATCTGGAATCCAACGAACCGGACACCGACGACGATCTCTCTTCCGGTGAATCGGAAGCATGGCGCATCGCCGAGCTCGTGCTGTCGCTCGTGCGGGAGGGTGTGCCCGTGCCAGCCCGCGCTGAAGACGGGTCCAGGATCGCAAAACCCTGCGATTTCGAGGATATAGCGGTGCTGTTCAAGTCTACAGCCGGGCAGAACGTCGTGGAACGCTTCTTCAGACTGCTGGGCATACCGTATACGGCGGCTTCCACCGCGGGCTTGTACGCGGAATCCATCGTGGGAGACGTGTACGCCATGCTCAGGCTTGCCGTCTACCCCGACGACAGGCTCGCGTTCGCGACCGTGCTTCGGAGCCCCTTCGCGCGCCTCCCGGATGATGACGTCTTCATCGCGCTGTCCCCCGGTGCGGAAGGCCCCGACGGGCTCATGGCTCTCAATCCGGAAGCTCTGTCAGCGCCCGGAGCCAGACGCTTCGCGCACGCGCGCGAAACCTGGGATACGCTCCGCGCCATGGCGGATCGTGAACCGCTCGTGCGGCTCGTAGAGTACCTGTGGTACGACCGCGGTCTTCGCTGGAACGTACAGAGGGATCCAGCGGCGGCGGCTTTTCTGGAACATTTTGACTACGCATGGTCCATGGCCGCAGCCGCAGACGCGCGTGGTGATAGGCTCGTCGACCTCGTCGCGGCCATGGAACCGCGGATAGGCAAGGTCGAGCGCTACGACGAGGGAGCCGTGGCCAGGGAAAGCTCACGCGGCGTATCCATCATGACGGTTCACCTGAGCAAAGGGCTGGAGTTCCCGGTGGTCATACTGCCGGACCTCGACAACACGGGCAGAAACACCCCGGGCACGCCAATTTCAAACACCGTGCGCTTTGGTCCGTCAATACGGCTTCTTGGAGAGAATGCCGTGCCGTCAGACCCGGTAGAAGACCTGGATGCCAGCCTGCGCAAGCTTTCCCGCGGCAAAGGCGTAGAAGCCATGGACGAATCTCTCGCGGAGACAGCGCGCCTTTTCTACGTAGCGTGCACCAGGGCCATAGCGCGTTTGTACCTCGTGGGCAAAGTGCCCGCAAACGCCGATGATGCGGGCAGAAGCTTCCGGGGCCTCCTTGCCAGAGCCTGGCCATGGATGGGGCCTCGCTGCGTTTCAGACGAGGATTTCGACTCGCAACGGCCTGACGACGCGCCCGCGGTTTGCTCCGTCGACTACGTTCCGTCACGCTCCAAGGCCGACTACGCGCGGCTGGCATCCCGCGCGGGGGCCGACGGGCGCTCGCTCGCGGCGGCCAGCGCGGACGCTGCTTCTCCGGCGCTGCCAGTGCGAACCTGGCGCTGGTCTGTTACCGGCGCGGCGGAGCGC
>JAFGUM010000282.1 GCA_016938515.1 Spirochaetales bacterium
ATAGACGAAGGCGATATGCTCATCGTAAGGGCGCGTGATAAGGATACGGGCTCTGAGCAGTCAATCGCCGTGTTTGATGGAGCGCTTGATTCAAGGTCGCCAGCTGATCGCGTGCTTGCGCTCGCCCAGATAGCCAGGCGTGAAGCGGATGGCTTGAAGCTTGACGCGGCTCTGGAAGGAGAACTGCGAGACCTCCTTGCCATGGCGACGGAAAGCGTGGGCGATGATGACAAAGCCAGGATGACAGCAACCCTGCTGGAAGGACTGCTGTCTGAACTATCAGCGCGCGCCACTATGGAGTCGTCGCGGCGATGAGCGAGCGATCCATGTATCTGGCTCTGGGACTTGAACCCGGAGCCCCTTCAGCAGAAATCAAGCGGGCGTATCGCAACCTGAGCCTCAGGTTCCACCCCGACGCTTCCAGAGACCCACGTACGGCAAAACGGTTTGCGGTTGTGGCCAAAGCCTATGAGGTGCTCTCGGTGCGAGAACGGGATCGCCCTGGAATCAATACTGCGAGCGTAGTGGATCGCGAGTGCTTTGACATATTTGCCCTGGGTGCAGAACTGGCAACCAATTCTGATCCTGAGCGACGAAGGCGAGCCGCGGCAAAGCTGGGCCTGTCCGGCAAACGAAGCGCGTGGGTGTTTTTGCGCAAGGGACTCTACGACGATGCCCCCGAGGTCGTCGCTGCGTGTGTGCGAGCCGCAGCCGCCCTGGCGATTGCCCAGGGGGCAGGTGAGATAGCGGGGGCGTACGAGCGGGCTAGTCCTCCGCTCCGTGACGAGATACTGGAAATTGCCAAGGCGACACGGGACAGCTTGTTCGTCGCCACCCTCGAAGTAGCCAGCAACGACCTGGATCACCGCCGAAGTTCCTTGGCTACGATGCTTCAACGATCGTTGTCGGCGGTACTTTCCAGTCCGTAGTCCTGTATTTTCTGGTATAGCGTCTTTCTGCCTATACCAAGGATCTCAGCGGTTCTACTCTTGTTGCCACCCTGCACAGCGAGCGTCTCCTTGATGAGTATGCGCTCGGCGTCTGCCAGGCTGGAACCGGGGGGTACGCGGATGACACTCTCTTCTGCGCTCGTTCGCACACCTGGAGGAAGGTCGTCTATGGTAATTACGTTTCCGGAAGCCATCACTACCGCACTCTCTATGCAGTTGCGCAGCTCGCGGACATTACCAGGCCATGCGTACGCGTACAAAGCCGCCCGTACCTTGGGATCAAAGCCTTCAAGCTTCTTGCCGTTATCGCCCGCAAACTCGTTCAGGAACGAGCCAGCCAGCAGGGGTATGTCGTCCTTGCGCTCCCGGAGCGGAGGAACGTGAATATTCACGACGTTGAGGCGATAATACAGATCTTCCCTGAATGTGCCATTGGCTATTTCTTCTTTGAGGTCCTTGTTCGTGGCCGCGACCACCCGGACGTCAGTTTCTATTGTTTCTTCGCCGCCAACCCGTTCGAAGCGCTTTTCCTGAAGCACGCGCAGTATTTTTATCTGGACATTCTGGTTGATCTCACCAATCTCATCCAGAAAGAGCGTCCCCTCGTGCGCAAGCTCGAAGCGACCTTTCTTACGCCCCTGCGCGCCGGTAAACGAACCTTTTTCATGGCCGAACAACTCGCTCTCCAGGAGGCTCTCGGCGAGCGCCGCGCAGTGCACCTTTATAAAAGGCTTGTCTGCCCGAGGAGACAGGTTATGGATAGCATCGGCTATCAATTCCTTGCCAACACCGCTCTCACCGGTGATGAGTACACTGGCTTTTGTCGGCGCGACTCTCCGCACAAGCTCAAAGATTCGCCTGATTGCGGGGCTCTTGCCTATGATGGTAGACGTTCGCTTCTGGGTCTGAATTTCTTCCAGAAGCTCTTCGTTCTGGCGGGACAGCTCCCTGCGCTCCAGAGCGCGTCTCGCGAGCATCGCGAGATGGTCGAGGTTGACCGGTTTAGTGATGAAGTCGTAAGCCCCGTTACGCATGGCGTCAACGGCGTCCTCCACCGTTCCATGACCGGTCAGGACTATCACCGGTATTGATGGATAGTGGGAAGTTATGTGCTTGAGGAGTTCGCTCCCAAGTAGACCGGGCATCTTGAGGTCGGTAATTACGAGATCTACCTCGTCGCGATCAAGCCTTTGGACACCATCCTTGCCGTCCACGGCGAGTACGACGTCATAGCCTTCGAGCCGTAGGAATTCCCCGAGGCCTTCCCGTATGTTTTTTTCGTCATCGACGACGAGTATGGTGAATTTCATGTATCCTCCTCGTCAAGCGCCTCAAACCCGGCTTCACAATCTTCTTCGTCGGGGCAGGCCCCGGTGATCAAGCGCCGTTCTTTTTGCGGTATTGGCAGGACAACGGTGAACGTCGATCCCTGGCCTGGTTTTGATGTTACCGTTACATCACCACCGTGTTCCTTGATTATCTTGTACGTAAGCGTGAGTCCCAGTCCGGTTCCGTTTTCCTTGGTGGTGAAATACGGTTCGAATATTTTGCCGATCTTGTCTTCAGGAATGCCCGTCCCCGAATCCTGAACGATGATCCTGAGCTCCTCAGTCGTCGACGTGGTTGACAGAGACAAGATGCCGCCACCCTGCATTGCTGCGATGGCATTCTTTACGAGGTTTAGCAGCGCCTGCTTGAGATAGCGCTTGTCGAAGGGCACGAGCGGAATGCTTTTGCCATAGGCAACCTGTAGATTGATGCCTGCGTTCTCGACTTCGACGCGCATAAACTCGACGAGCTCGCGTAGCAGCGTATTGGCGTCATCGTTGATAGGCGCGATATCCATGGGGCGTACCGCAAACAGAAAGTCGAGCACTATCTTGTTTAGCCTGTCTATTTCTTCTGTTACGATATCTATGTAACGGTATAGCGGTTCCTGGGCGCTGTCTCCTAGAAGCTTGCGCATCAGCTGCACGTGAATGCTTATGGAGCCGAGTGGGTTCTTTATCTCGTGCGCCACACCAGCAGCCAGCGTGGTAAGGGATGCGAGGCTTTCTGCCCGTCGGAGCCTTGCTTCACGGCGGCGCTTGTCAGTAGTCTCCTCCACGTGTATCAGCGTTCCTCTGATGCGCTTGTCGCGGACGAGAGGTGTAACGCTCAGTGCTAGTATGCGTGTGCCCGTTGAAGCGTCTAATACAAATTCCCTGTCTAATACGGATTCTTCCTCAGTAAGAGCCATCTCAAAAAAGCTGGCGAGCTCATCGTCACGCAAGCTATCCCAGAGAGGCGATTCAAACAGCTCAAGCTGTGATAGTGGCAGGAGACGCTCCGCCGACTTGTTTACCAGGATGGGAACATGATCCTCATCGCA
>JAFGUM010000283.1 GCA_016938515.1 Spirochaetales bacterium
AAAACCCAGCGACTCGAGCCACGCCGATCGACGCGGCCTGTTGTCATCATCGCCAAAACCCATGTCACCCGCGGCGGCCAGACTCAGGTACGCGCCCGGAGCGCCGCGGCCTCCTAGCCGAATGACCATTGACGTTTTCAGCTGCGTTGCCGACGCTATGGCGTTCATGACTAATCCAGCGACGACAGGGCGGACCTGGACAGCTCGCCGATCAAAAAGTGCGCCTTTTCCAGCTTGAACCTCGCTGTTTCAAGGCCACGCTGAAAATCCTTGTTGGCGTTTCCCTCAATGCGAGCCATGTTGGACAGCGAATCGTAGCGCCCCCTGGCTTCGCGCGACAGAATACCCTTGAGGATTTCCTTCATCCTGCCTATGGCGTCAACTGCTTTGTTTAGCAGGGTTTCAGCTTCAGTTTCCGCAGCCTTGATGGTTGATTCTATTTTGCGTTTTTTAATCTGTACCGACGACAGTTCCTTGCGCGCCTGCGCGTAAGCCGAGCCGAGTTCCCCATCCTGTGACAACCGCGAATCGAGCCGCTTGAGCTGGTCGCCAATCTGGAGTATCTCGTTGTAAGCATCGGTAAACTCGAGCCGGTTATCCCGCTTGTAGAACTCGCCCTCGAGCAACACGAGCTTGAGCGACTTGTTTATCTCAGCGAGAAAAGTCTGGTGATAAAATGCTTCCAGGAACCTGAGCGTCCTCGCGTAGCGCACGGGAGGAATAACTTCGCTACCCTGTTCGGATAGGTTGATAAACCAGGTGGGCGTATCCGAGCCTACGAGAGCCTGGATATCGGCATCGAGCTGGGCAATGCGTCGTTCTGCGGAAAAACGCGCAAAACGCTTGTCAGCGCGATCTCTCCAGTACGATTTGAATATGGCGAACCAGTCCTCGCCTCCACCGGTCGAAGCTGCCTGCCAGTTCGGGTTGTTATTGGCAATTTTAAGGATGTCTTCAAGCGGAACGCGCTCGTTAAAACCCCGTATTGCAGCCAGAGCCCGTTCAGCGCTTGCCAGTTCCTTACTTACCGCCTCTTCCAGGTTAAAGCCTTCCCTGCCAACATCCTCATTGAGAGCAAAGCCTATGATCGATTCCATCAGCCGCATCGATGGCGGCTCATCGAGCGACGTGAGAATTGCCGCAAGCTCCGATAGCTGATCGGAGGCCGCGTACATGGACAGCTCCTTAAGGCCGGCGCTGGAAGTCTGAAACGAGCCGAGGAGCCTGTCGTACAGAAAGCTGGACAGCTTCTTGAGCACCTGCAGGTTCTTTACGTCTTTGTACATGCTCCGGCGCTGATCATCACCTATTCGGGAGAAGGCCGATTCCAGCGCCGCGTTGATGGCGGTGCGTACGTCAGAATCGGATGCCATCGCGTTGCGCTCAGCAAAAACGTAGGGGTCGGCTTCTGTTGAAAGCTCCTCGTGCACCGACTCGAACTCGAGGGATGCGAGAAACGCGAAAAACGAAGATCGGTTTTTTTCAAGAGTGCGGTCCAGAACGTCATAGAAGTATCTCGCCGCACCCCGTAGATTGGCCAGTTCCCTATAGAAGGCTTCTTCGAGGACTCCTCTTCGATACTCTATTAAGCCCGCGTAATTTGCTTCTATCTTCTTTACAATTCCCCTGAGAATGCGCTGTTTTACCAGTTCCTCTTTGGTACCGGCGCCAAACACCGAGCGAACGGTGATTATTATCTTCGTGAGGATTCCCAGCTCGCGATACGCTGCCGCGTAGTCTATATGCTGCTCAAGGCTCTTGGTCCTCATGTACAGTGGCTCGGTGGAAACCGAGAACGACCGCTGGAGTCTCTCCAGGAGTTCTGACCGCTCAGTCGGGCTCAGTTCGAGTACCAGGGTCTCGAAGGTCGATTCTATAGCCATACAACAATCCTACATGGCCACCCGCCTATTGGCAAGCGTCGATATCAACAATCCTGCGCGTGCCGACGAGCGGATCTGGAAAAGCGAGCCGGTACGCCCGTAGGCGCAGCGTCTCCTCGAGCTCGCCGTACAGGTCGTCCCCTCGCAAAGGCAGCCCCAGCCAGGCCAGGTGTGCCCGCACCTGGTGTCTGAAACCCCGCACAAGCTCCACGTCAAGCAGCAGGCCATCTTTGGATGGAACAGCCGTGCGTACCGTCGTCGCGTACGGCTCCTTGGTCCAGGCTTTGCCTCTGGCTATGCCGCGTTCCGCATCGCCGTCAGCTACCGCGCAGGCTACCCGCCGTGCGCCTGGACCATACGGCCTGAAGAAGCTGCGGATGGTCACGTCAGAGAGCCACGCTGACAAAGCAGCCAGGTCATCGCGCCTCAGGGCAGCCATCCACGCCGCCAGGTCCACGCCCTCAGGCGACATGAGTACAGGCCTGGAGCCGGCCAGCCCCCCAGGTGAAGGGGAGCACAGCGCGTGGTAGCTTTTTACGAACGAGCCCTCCGCCGCGGCTTTCGCCAGCTTGTTCCATGAGAGGTCGTCTGAAGCGAACGCTACGAGCCCAGACGTCGCCGAGTCGAGCCGGTGTAGTAATCCTCCCTCGTCAGCGCGCCAGCCTCGCACGGTAGCCAGCGATGGTTTTCTATCGAACAGCCAGGCGCACAGGGTACCCGGTTCAGAGCCAGGCGCGCAGTGCATCCCCGCGGGTTTTGCCACGACAGTAACGCCTTCCCCATCGTACACGACCCGAGGCTCGTCTATAGGTTTAAAAGGATCATCCACGACTCGTCTCCTTAAATCGACCACAGCCTACCGGGAGGAACCGTGCTGTGCAAGCCACGCCTCAGCTAGCGCTGAGCTTGTGCCGATACTCGTATACGGATAATTTCGCGCGCTTGCTGCATCACGAACCTATCAAGGCCGTGTCGATTGCGGTGTATTGCATGCGCGTAGACGTCAGTACGAGGAGGCACGCGTGCGCCCGACGGTAAGGATACTCTCGCTTGTGGCAGCCATGATGTGCCTGGGACACGTTGCGCCGGTAGCCACGCTGTACGCCCAGACGCCCCTGGTGGCTCCGGTAGACTCGTTGCCGCCAAGCACGGCGATAACCGAAGGCACCGGGCAAAAAGGCGACTCGGCGTATGAAGTTCCCAAGGCTTTTAGGGGAATAGCGCTGGGTATGCCCATGGACGAGGTCAAGGCGCTTCTCAAGGCTGACAGTCTTTTTTCATATAGGGGTGACGTCGACGTGAGCCTGCTGCCGCGGCCAAACGAAAGCATTATAGAGGTTTCCGGTCTTTCGTTCGTGAAGCGCGCTTTCTTCCAGTTTTACGAAGGTGCTCTGTTCGTAATGATTTTCCAGCTCAACGATAGCCAGATAGACCACTATTCGGTGTTTACGAGTTTGTCCACCAAGTATGGCAAGCCCGACAGCCTGTCTCCGAGCGAAAGCGTATGGTCAGACGGCAGTACGCGTCTGTCGGTGGAGCGGCCGCTCGCCATCAAGTACATAGACCTCGTCGTATTTGAAAAGCTCAAGCAAGCAGGCGCGGTTGAACAGTCGATAGAAGAGGTGCTCCGCACCGATTTTCTTGACGGCCTGTAGATCGCTCGACGCCCGCTACTCTATACCCAGCACCTTGAGTCGATACCGCAACCTGCGTTCGTTGACGCCCAGCTCCCGCGCGGCAGCGCTTTTGTTGTGCGCGTTCCTCGCCAGCACCCTGGTCAGGTAGTCTTTTTCGAACGAGCCCATCACCTCGTCGTACCCACCTACGAGCTGCGCCTCCGGTCGCTCATCATGGGTATCTTCCAGCGGCAGGAATATGTCTGTCTCCGTTAGATACTCGCCACGGCACAGCACGACGCCTCGTTCGAGCACGTTTTCAAGCTCCCGTACGTTACCCGGAAAGGGATAGCGCATTATCCTGGACATGGCCTCAGCGGTGATTCCCTTTACGGCTTTTCGATTTTTGGCCGCGTATTTTTTTATAAAATACTCGGCGAGGTACGGTATATCGGCACGGTGATCGCGCAAGGCTGGCAACGCTACGGGTACGACGTTTACCCGGTAGTACAGGTCAGCTCTGAAGCGCCCCAGGCGAACCTCTGCTTCCAGGTCCCGATTGGTAGCGGCTATTATCCTGACGTCTGAATCGCGCGGGGTGTTTTCACCAACGCGTTCATACGCGCCAAACTGGAGCACCCGCAGCAGTTTGACCTGGATGCCCGATGGCACCTCGCCTATTTCGTCTATGAACAGCGTACCGCCGTCTGCGAGGGCAAAACGACCGGTACGATCGGCCATCGCGCCGGTAAAGGCTCCCTTGACGTGGCCAAACAGCTCGCTTTCTATCAGGTTTTCCTGTAGCGCGGCTATATTTACCGGCACAAACGCCTTGTGCTTCCTCGGGCCAGCAAGGTGTATTGCCCTGGCGACGAGTTCTTTGCCGGTGCCACTTTCACCGGTTATAAGCACGGTGGAATCGCTCTTTGCTGCACGGGCAGCCATTGACAGGACTTTTTCCATCTCGGGGCTGTGAGAGATGATAGTCTGCGCGCGGCCCTGACCCAGGGCTTCGACCATGGCGCGGTTCTCGCGCTCCATTTCGTTTTTTTCCATTAGGCTGCGTATGAGGCGTACAAGCTCGTCGCTCGTTGGCGGCTTTGTAAGCGCGTCGTACGCGCCGATGCGCATCAGCTCCACGTCCATCGTTATATCGTGATCGCCGAGCAGCAGCGCTATTTCGCACGTTGGGCACGCGGCTTTGAGGTAGGCGATACTGTCAGCCGTTGCCAGGGGAACGGCGTCTGGATCGAGCAACACCAGATCGACGAGGGTACCATTATCCACAGTCTCGAGCGCTGATTGCCCGCCTTCTATGCGCAGTGAACAACCGCCAACGAGGGCAACCGCTTCTGCTACGATAGGGGCGATGCTTTCATCGAGAAGTGCCAGTATGCTGAAATTGTTTTCTTCTTCCATGGTCGGATCATGGCCTCCAGAACACTTGGGATATTGCGACCTGTCAAAAAATCTATTCATCCATTTGCAGCCGATGCAGGTTGTAGTATACGCCACGAGCGGCGATCAGGCTATCGTGATCTCCGGATTCTGCAAGAACGCCATCGGCAAGCACGAGTATGCGATCAGCGTGCCGTATCGTTGAAAGCCGGTGCGCTATGGCAACGGTCGTCCTTCCGCGCATAAGCTCCGATAATCCTTCTTGCAGCAGCTTCTCCGTCTCGGTGTCTACAGAACTCGTGGCTTCGTCCAGTACGACTATGGCCGGGTCGTGCGCTATGACGCGGGCAAATGACAGCAGCTGCCTCTGGCCTGAAGACAGGGTTGCCGCGCCTTCACCCAGCTTCGCGTCATAGCCCCCGTCCAGCTTTGTTATGAATCGATCGGCCCTGACTGCTGTAGCAGCCCGCTCGAGGTCAAGCCTGCTCTGGCCGCGGCCAAGGTCTATATTGCTGGCCACCGTACCGGAAAACAGGAACACCTCCTGCATTACCGGCCTGATGGCGGCTCTGAGGTCAGCGAGGGGCACGTCACGCAGCGGCGTACCGTCCAGCCTGATCTCGCCTCTCTGCGGATCCCACAGCCTCGCGAGCAGCGACCCGACGGTGCTCTTGCCCGCGCCCGTATACCCTACGATGGCTACGGTTTCTCCTGGCTCGACAGTAAACGAAAGATCACGTATAACCCAATCCTCACCCTTGTACGCGAACCAGACGTGGTCAAACTCGATGCGTCCACGAACAGGCGCGGCCAGCTTTGCGCGTGGCTCGTCCGGGATTCGCTCGTCGGCATCCAGCAGCTGGAAAACGCGCTCGCCGCCAGCCATGGCGCTCTGCAGTATCGTGTACTTCTCCGAGATATCCTGCAGCGGTGAATAGAACATGCGAATCAGGTTGACGAAGGCGATAAGCGAGCCGAGCGTGATGAGCCCGTTCGAGTACAAGCCTGCGCCAAACCACAGCACTATCGCGGTAGACGTAGACGAGAAAAATTCGATCAGCGGCCTGAAGGTGGCAAAAACGTACATTTCACCCAGGTTCGACTTTAAAAGCTCGGCGTCATGCGCTTCAAACTCCGCGGCGGACGCTCGTTCGCGCCCAAACAGCTTGACCACCGTAACCCCGGCGATGTGTTCCGCTATGAAGGCGTTGACCTTTGACACCCAGGTGCGCTGTCGCCTGAAAGCGTCACGTGCCTTGCGGCGTGAAATACCAGTGGCGATTATGACAGGGGGCAAAGTAGCCAGAGCCACGAGCCCCAGCCGGGGGCTCATGAAGAATAGCACGATGAGAGCGCCGGCCATCACGCTCGCATCCTGGATAAATGCCACGACCACACTCGTGAAGAATTCGTTTATCGTTTCAACGTCTCCAGTCAGCCTCGTTACGAGTCTCCCCACGGGTTGCCTGGACAGAAATGCCTGCGACTGCCTGGTCGTATGCCTGAACAGGTGCATGCGCAGGTCCTTCATTACGTTCTGGCCTATGAGGCTCGTTGTATACGCCTGGGTGAACGATGACGCAAGCACGATGAACAGCACTGCCAAGAGCCACGAGCCATAGTCGTACACGGTACGCAGGTCACTCGTTCGCAGAGCTCTCGCGTCTTCTGGCGATAGCGAGCGTACAAAGGCCATAGGAGAAACAAACCAGCCCTCAGCAACTACTGGAAAAGCCAGTTTTTCATCATGGGCAGGAGCGTTGGCCACCTTGCC
>JAFGUM010000284.1 GCA_016938515.1 Spirochaetales bacterium
ACCACCACGGAGCGCTCGCGTACTCGCGGTACGGTGGCAGCATAGACGCGGCGGGACGCGTGCCGGTCTCGCCGTCGACGCCGTTCATGGTATATTCGCTGACCAAAACCTTTGTCGCGGTGGCGATACACAGGCTCGCGGCTGAAGGCAAGCTTGATCTGGACGCGCCGGTTGCCAGATACTGGCCTTCATTCGGGCGCCACGGCAAGGATGACATTACAGCGGCGCACCTGTTGACGCACACGGCGGGTATACCCGGACCGGCTCGCGTCGTCGACGTGCTGTCGTGGATCTTCCCCGCCATGCGGGGTAGCGTTATTGAAGGGCTCAGGCCAGTCAGCGAGCCGGGTGTGAAGTGCGAGTACCACATGTTTACGGCTCACGTCGCTCTGGGCGAGCTCCTGCGACGAATAGACGGCCGTGACCCCGGGCGATACATACGCGAGGAGTTGCTTGAGCCGCTGGGCTTGTCGAATAGCCACGCCGGCTTGCCTCTGTCACAGTATCGCCATGCTGCCCGAGTCTACTCGGGCGACCCAAGGCAAAACGACGCGGCGCGCGTGTTTTCCAGCCCGATGATGCGTTCTATATTCCTGCCTGCCGCTTCTATCAACGCCCCCGCTCTGGTCCTTGCGGCGTTCTACAGCGCATTGCTCGATGCACCGGCTAGACGCGGCTCAACCGTCCTGCCGGCCGACGCGCTCGCCGAAGCGACGAAGCTGCGCTACGACGGCCAGGATGGGGATCTCGACCAGCGCATCAGATGGTCCAGGGGATTTTCTCTCGGCGGCATAGAGCCGTTCCCCGATAGCGACGTTATGATGATGGGACGCAACTCAACCGAACGGACATTCGGGCACGCGGGGCAGGGTGGGTGCTCGCTCGCGTGGGCAGATCCAGACGCGGATGTAGCTTTCGCCTTCGTATGCAACCGTTTTCTTCCCTCGCAGGAAGCGCACCGACGACTCCAGGAGCTGTCGGATCAGGTGTGGGCTGCGCTATAGCGTACTCAGATGGTCGAGGGGTCGAGGGCGCGCTTCCAGCGCCCCGACAAAAAGTACGCGAAACCTATGACCGCCGTGAGAAAATTGGACGCGAACATGGCTATCCATATGGACAGTGGTCCGAGGCTCGTCGTGTACGCCAGCAGGTACGCGAGTGGTACGCGCACCACCCACAACCTGAAAATGGCCATACCCAGGATAATTTTTGTGTCACCAGCCCCCTGGAACGCGCCGCTGAGCGCGAAAAACAGCGCAAACAGCAGCAATGATGGGCTGACTACTTTAAACATGATGTCGCCCAGGCGAATCGCTTCGGGATCAGAGACGAATATGCGTACAAGGTCGCCCCCGTATAAAACTGACAGACCAAGCAGCGGCAGCTCCAGCGCGACGACCAGGATGAGCGCCACCTTGACGACCCTGCCTGCCAGTTGCTCATCCCTGGCTCCGAGAGCGCGGCCAACGAGGCTCGTCGTCGCGTTTGCTATGCCGTGGGAGGGGATGTTGAACATGTTCATCAGCCTGTTTCCCACGCCAAAAGCGACGATTACCGCCGTGCCAAAAGTATTTACGACGCCCTGCAGCACGGTAAAGCCGAACGCGGACAGAGCCTGCCCTATACTCGCGGGCAAGCCGATTTTAAGGAGCAGCTTCCACGATACGGCTACCGGTTTCATCTCCTGCCAGTCCAGGTGCAGGCGCTTTGTCTTCCCTATGAGCACAATCAGGGAAAGAACCGCCCCAACGCCCTGGGAGAATATTGTGGCAATGGCAGCGCCAGCGACGCCAAGCGCAGGAAACGGGCCGAGTCCGAATATAAGCAGCGGATCCAGCGCCATGTTGAGCAGTATGGCCAGCAGATGAACGCGTACCGGCGTAGCGGTATTCCCCGTCGCGGTATGTGAAGCCTGCAGCACAAAGAAAATAAACGTAAACGGCATGCCAAGAAAAATGATACGCAGGTAGTCGTGCGCGAAGCTGAACACTTCGGCAGGTGTGTTGAGTAGCCTGAGCAGGGGGCCGGCCATAAGAGAGCCCACCACGGCCAGAGCCAGGGACGTAACGAGTAGCAGCGACATCATCTGGTTCAGGTAGTGCCGCATCTTTGGTTCGTCGCCCTTGCCAGCCGACTGCGCTATGAGCGTTGTGCCGGCACCCGACAGCCCGACGCCAAAAATCGTCAGGAAGAAAACCATGCTAAAGGTTATTGACGGCGCGCTTACCTCTGCCGTACCGAGGCGGCCGAGAAAGAAGGTGTCGGTGAGGTTGTACACTATCTCGATGATGTTGCTCAGCATGATAGGAAGGCCAATGCGCAGGATCGTCGCCGACAGCGCCAGCTTTCCATGCGCGTTTCGCACCTTCCCGTGTAAGCCCTGCATATCTTTGGTGTCGTCGCGCATACCGTATAGTATCGACTTGCCTGCGTCTCGTACAACCGGGATTACCGCTTCTTCTTGACGGTACCCACGGGGTCAGGTATGCTCCCGCGATGAAGATATGGTTCAAGTATTTGATAGCGGCGGCTGTTGGAGCCATCGCTGGCATCGTTGTACCGGGAAGCGATAGCGTCGTTGTCGATGCGGCCGTCGGTATCGCGACCAATCTAACCCGCTACATGCTCTTTACTGTCGTGTTCTTTTCTGTTGCCATGGCGACGTGGGAGTTGCATGAAGACAAGCGACTGGCCCGCGTCTGGTACAGATCCATAGCCTGGTCCGCAGTTACCGTTTTTGTCTCGAGCCTCGTTGGTCTCGCGGGAGCGTTCGTGTTCTCGGCTGGGCGTATCCCGCTGTCGGCGGATCCGGTACCAAGCGTAGAGTCGCTGCCGCGAGTGCCCGGTGTTCTGGCTATGATCTTGCCGCCAGACGGAGTCGCGAGTCTCATCTCATTTGACTTTCTGCTCCCGGTGGCGGTGTTCGCCTCTGTACTTGGTTTGGCCTTCGCGTATGACCGCTCGGCTACGAAGCCGGCAACGCTGTTTTTTGATTCCATGTCAAGGATAGCCTGGCAGGTGAACAGTTTTTTTGTAGAACTGCTGCCGTTGCCGCTGCTGGTCGTGGCGGGAGCGAGGATGTCAGCGCTCGCCGCAAACGAGCGGCTGGGTGTTTTTGGTCCCCTGTTCCTGGCGCTGGCAGTGGAAGCAGCGTTCCTTGTACTCGTGCTGTTGCCCCTTGCTCTGTTTGTCCTCGATCGTAGCCGCAACCCGTACAGGGTAATGGCCGCGCTTATCGCGCCGGCCGTAGCGGCGGCTGTTTTTGGGCATACCTACGCCTCGGCGGGTACCGTCGCCAGGGTACTCAAAGAGAGCCTTGGTGTGCGCAGGCGTGTTGGCGCCGTCTCGCTGCCACTGGTTCTGGCTTTTGGGCGCGCAGGAACGGCCATGGTCACGGCAACGTCGTTCGTGGCTATTCTCAACTCGTATTCCAACCTGGGCCTAGGCTCCAGCACGATACTCTGGATGCTCGCAACCGTGCCCGCGGCGGCGCTTGCCCTGGGCGCCGCGCCGGGCTCTGGCCCTATCGTCGCGCTCGCCGCGCTGTGTGCTTCGTACGGCAGGGGCTTTGAGTCGGGTTACACGCTGCTGGCCCCGGTATTGCTGCCGCTGACCATGATAGCGGCGCTCGTGGACGCGGTGTGCATGTCTGTAGTCGTGGCGGCCGTGGCCTCACGTGAAGCCTGTCTGCAGCCCAAAGACCTGCGACACTATATTTAGGTTGTAAGCCACCGGGCTTGGCGGCGAACGGCTACGCGCATGCAGGTGCTGCGTTCGATTGACTTATTCATAAGCCGGTTCTATCATCAGTGGCATGAGTTTAAGCACTGTTCTCACTGAAAAGACCGTTGCCGTTGGCTTGGTCGCCCGTGACAAGCGCGGAGTGATAGAAGAACTTCTCGATCTGCTCGTCAAAGCTGGTGCCATTGCAGACAAAAGCTCCGCCCTCGAAGCCGTGCTGGAGCGGGAGCGCGCGATGTCTACGGGAATGAAGTACGGCGTAGCCATACCGCACGGTAAAACCTCGAGCGTCTCTTCGCTCGTAGCGTGCGTGGGCGTCTCTGCCGAGCCCATTCCGTTTGATTCGCTGGACGGAGAACCCTCTCGCGTGTTCATCATGACGCTGTCGCCACCCGATAAAACAGGGCCGCACCTGCAGTTTCTGGCCGAGGTGAGCCAGCTTTTCAAGAGCGAGGAGAAGCGCGCGTCTGCGCTCGCCGCGAAAACTCCCGCGGAACTCCTGTCCGTCATCGCCATCTGACGCTATCTGTTGTGTGCGTCATCCGTCCCGGCGCCTGAATAAAAAAAAGCCGCGACGCCTCAAGGTGTCGCGGCTTTTTTAGAGTCGTGGTCGAGCGTCGCTTACTCTATGATGGCGAGTACGTCGGAAAACTTGACTATGAGGTGGTCTGCTCCGTCGATCTTGACCTGGGTGCCCGCGTACTTGTCGTACATCACCTTGTCGTTCGTCTTGACCTTGATGATGTCGGTGTCGGTGCCAATGGCGACGACAACACCGGTCTGGGTCTTCTCCTGGGCGGTCTGCGGGATGATGATGCCGCCGGCGGTCTTGGTATCGCTTTCCTGAACCTTGATGAGCACGCGATCGCCCAACGGATTTACTTTCATGTGGAATCCCTCCTGGAATGTGTATGAGTGTATTGGTCTATGACGGACGAAATGTACTGAAAATACCAGCGCAGGGTCAAGGAATGAGCGTGCGATAAAAAATGTCATCCAGAATCGTTCTTCAGCTCGCTAAAGGCTGGTCAAACGAGGTTTGAAATTCGTACATTATACAGCGGAGGATACGATGCCCCGAAAGAACGACTCATGGGACCCCCGCAATTCTAAGAAGCCTAATAAAAAGCCAACGTTGCCACCGATGGATGGATGGAAATATTCACTTGGCTACGTATTTATAGCAATCATATCGATTACTATCTTCAACTGGGTAATGGTATCGGCCGACAGTTCCATCGTGCCGTACAGCGATTTCAAGGCCATGGTTGAATCGGGGCAGATAGTCACGATCGACATGGATTCCAACTATTACACCGGATACTCAGAAGGCCCAGCCAGGCAGGATGGCAGGCCAACCCTGGACGGACAGCGACGCGTGTACAAGACGGTTCCCGTGTACGACCCCGAGTTTACCAAGCTGCTTGATGAGAAGGGCGTGACGTATTCCGCCGTTTCCAGAGAGAGCAACGCGCTGATGGGCTTCGTGCTCAACTGGGTTTTGCCGCTGGGATTGATGTTTTTCCTGTGGAGGATGCTGCAGAAGCGTATGTCCAACATGGGCTCCAATGTACTGTCAGTGGGACAGAACAAGGCTATTATCGTGGCCGAGGGAGACGTGAAGACGCGTTTTGTTGACGTAGCCGGTGTTGACGAGGCCAAGGAAGAGCTCGTCGAGGTTGTCGATTTTTTAAAGACGCCCAAGAAGTATACGGATATTGGCGGCAAGATTCCCAAGGGCGTACTGCTCGTTGGTCCGCCGGGAACCGGCAAGACGCTGCTCGCGCGGGCGGTAGCCGGTGAAGCGGGCGTGCCGTTCTTCAGGATGAGCGGCGCCGAGTTTGTTGAAATGTTCGTAGGCGTCGGCGCGGCTCGCGTGCGCGACCTCTTCAAGCAGGCTCGCGAGAAGGCGCCGTGCATCGTGTTTATCGATGAGCTAGACGCCATAGGCAAGAGCAGGGTCAACGGCGCGATGGGCGGCAACGACGAACGCGAGCAGACGCTTAACCAGCTCCTCGTCGAGATGGATGGTTTTGACGCTACGAGCGGCCTTATTATCCTGGCTGCCACCAACAGGCCCGACGTGCTCGATCCCGCGTTACTGCGCCCTGGACGCTTTGACAGGCAAGTTGGCGTCGATAGGCCGGATATCGTCGGGCGTGAAGCCATTCTCCATATTCACGCCAAGACGGTGAAACTGGATACAGCCACAGACCTCAAGAAAGTCGCCAGGGCTACTCCAGGCTTCGTGGGAGCAGACCTTGCCAACGTCGTCAATGAATCGGCTCTACTCGCCGTGCGAGCAGGGCGCAAGAAGGTGCACCAGGAAGACTTTGAAAAAGCCGTGGAGAAGATAATGACGGGGCTCGAGAAGAAAAGCAGGGTGATGAACCCTGACGAGCGCCGCGTCATCGCGTACCACGAAGCCGGGCATGCCCTGGTCGCGGCTTTTACCCCAGGCTCCGACCCCGTGCAGAAGGTGTCAATCGTGCCGCGCGGTTTTGGTGCCCTCGGGTTTACGCTGCAGGTACCCATAGAGGACCGGTACATCGTTACCGAGGATAAATTGCTTGGCGAGATAGACGTGCTGATGGGTGGCCGGGCCGCTGAGGAGCTCACCTTTGGCAAGGTATCTACGGGAGCCGCCAACGATATTACGCGCGCCACCGATATAGCCCGCAGGATGATAACCGACTACGGCATGTCTGAGCGCTACAGAAACGTCGCGCTGACCAAGCGGGGCGCGGGGCTCATTGGCCCCAGCGCTGAACCGGTGATGGCTCGCGAGTACGGCGAGGAGACGCAGCGCTACATAGACGAGACCGTTGCCGCCACCGTGGCCCTCCGCTATGAAACAGCCAGAAGCATCTTGGCGGATAAAAAAGATCTGCTCGCCCTGCTCGCCGACGAGCTCCTCGAAAAGGAGTCTGTAGACGAGGCCAGGTTCAAGGCTCTCGTGGGCGTGGCGTAGGACACGCCCTTGGTAGTTCGCCAAAGCTTGTGTCCGTATTCAGCACTACACTGCGGCTGGTAGTGGTGCGCATTGGCCACTACCACTGGTAGCTGTGTTTTGAGTAAGAACCAAGCTTCGAAGTACCATGTCGTTTGACTAGACAGGCAATACACTTTGCGATACACTTCTGTATTGATCATACAGGAGGATACCCATGCATCGTATCAAACGCTCCGTACCGGCCGGTCGCCTGGCGACCGTAGCGCCGATAGTCTTATCACTGCTGGTTCTGGCCGCGTGTTCGCGTGCCGAAGTCCCGTCCGCATCCATAGCGGGTTCGAAGTCCTCGGCCGCGCCGCGCGTCATCCAATCGGCTCACACGCAGAACTACGTGCCCTACGGTTTCGTCGATGAACGTGGCGGCTCGGATGGCTTCGAAATAGCGGTACTCAGGGCCGTGGATGAGCTCTTGCCAGAATATGAGTTTCGCTTCGTACCTACCTCGGACGAAGACCTCTTCGTGGGCCTGGAGACGGGACGCTACCAGCTCGCGACCAAGGGCGCATGGTCGACCGTGGAACGTCGCAAGAAGTTTATATTTCCACAGGAGCCCTTGGCCGCCAGCATCATTGGCATAGCCTTCAGGAGCGAGAACGTGGATACGATCCACGATCTCAATAGTTTCGCGGCTTATAGCGGCAAGCTGGTTCCCATATCTCCACAAAGCGCCCAGTACGCTGTGGTTTCAGACTACAACGCAGCACATCCCGAGCACCCCATAACCCTCATTCCCTCTGACGTCTTCATCATCAATGACGCGTACCTCTGGGTGCTCGAGGGCCGCTACGACGCGTTCTTTGACATCAAGCTGTCGTTCCAGAAGAACGTCGTAGCAGAAGACGGTCCCTTCCACCACCTGGCCTCGCGTCTGGCTTACGCTCCCTACAAGGGCATCCCGACTTGGCCGCTCTTTGCCAAGGGCGAAGAAGAGCTGGCAGAGGCCTATGATCGCGCCATGGCAAGCCTCAAGGCCGATGGAACGATTGCCGAACTTTCAATGAAATACTTCGGCGAGGACGTATTCCGCTTCGTAGAGGAAGCGCACCCGTAAAAACCGGGGCGGGGGAGACGGAGAGCTCAGTGGATAGACCCTTTAAACCAGCGTACATCGTAGAGGCTTTGCCACGTCTCCTTGCTTACCTGCCTTTGACCTTGGGCGTAGCCCTGGCCACGGTGGTGGCCGGGTCTATACTGGGGCTGGCCTTGGCCAAAGCCAAGCTCGGGCGTTCGAGGGTTATGCGGGGGCTCGCAGACGCGTACACCTGGACACTCCGCTGCACGCCGTCTATCGTGCTCCTCTTTCTTGTGTACTATGGCTTGCCGGCATTCGCCAAGGCTGTGTTCTCTGTGGACATAAGCCTGTGGCACCGGGCTTTTTTCGTCGTCCTGACCTTTACGCTTTTCTTTGGTGCGACCATGTCAGAGCTTATGCGCTCGGCCTACCTCTCGGTGGATCGGGGCCAGCGTGAGGCCGCTCTGAGCCACGGCCTGAGCGAGTTTCAAGCGTTCAGGCGCATAGTCCTGCCACAGGCGGCTGTCTCGGCTCTGCCCAACGTGGCCACCTCCGTCGTCGCCCTCCTGAAGGAGGGATCATTGGCCTACACCATCGGCCTCGTTGATCTGATGGGCCAGGGTACGCTCATCATCGCCAGGCGCTACGGGGCCTGGGCTCTTGAGACTTACCTGGCCGCGGCTCTTATATACTGGGCCCTGACTGTAACACTGGAGAAGATTGCCAAGCGGCTCGAACGGCATCTGTCGCGCGGAAGGAGGAGCCTGGCCTAGGAAACCCGTCCCGGAGCCTTGCTTCGGGAAGTTCCCGGGATGGCGTTCGCATGGGACTCGACCTGGAATACCTCTACCGCACCTTTCTCCTGGCTCTGGGTGGTTTGCCCGTAACGCTGGGTATATGCGTGGCTACCCTCAGCCTATCGCTACCGCTGGGCTTTCTGCTGGCTCTCGTGGGCATGTACCGTGTGCGTGTACTCGGCGCGCTCGCCTCGCTCTACGTATCGTTCGCGCGTGGAACGCCGATAGTGCTGCAGATACTCGTCGTCTACAGCCTGCTTCCGAGCCTGGCCAACGCCATAGCCGTCAACGCAGGATGGAACATCGACGTTTTCGCCTTGAACCCAGCATGGTATGCCATCATCGTTTTTACCTTCAACACGACGGCTGTGCTCGCGGAGATAATGCGCTCAGCTCTGCTGACCGTGGACAAGGGCCAGCTTGAAGCGGCGCTAGCCAGCGGTCTCTCTGTCTGGCAGGCTTACCGCAGGATAATCGTGCCACAGGCATTGCTCGTAGCCCTGCCAAATCTCTGCAACGCCACCATCAACCTGATCAAGGGCACGTCGCTGGCCTTTCTGATGGCGGTCCGCGACGTAACAGCCATAGCAAAGATAGAAGCGGCTCGCGCGTATGACTACGTTGAGTCGTACCTGGCCATTTTCGTTATCTACCTGATAGTCTGCGGAATAACGCAGATGCTTTTCTCGACAGTAGAGCGGCGTCTTGGCATATACCGGGCCCCTGCCGTATCATTCTAGCGTTTCGGAGATAGAAACATGTTGAGGATTCATGGACTCCACAAGAGCTTTCATCACAACAAGGTGCTCCGAGGCGTCGACCTGGACGTAGAGAAGGGCGACGTTGTAGCCATTATAGGCCCCTCAGGCGCGGGCAAGACGACGCTGCTCCGTTGCGTCAACTTCCTCGAGCGCGCGGACAGGGGGGATATGTACTTTGACGGTACGCACCTTGACATGCACCGGGCCAGCACCCGCGATATGCTCGCCATCCGCAGGCGCACCGCGTTCGTATTCCAGAATTTCAACCTCTTTAGCAACAAGACGGCCCTTGAGAACGTCACCGAGGGCTTGATAACAGGCCGCGGCATACCGCCGCGCCAGGCGGAAGACATAGCCAGGCGCGCGCTCGATAAGGTGGGGCTTTCAAATCGCCTGGATTACTATCCCGCGAAATTATCGGGAGGCCAGCAACAGCGCGTTGGCATAGCGCGGGCTATTGCGGTGGATCCCGAAGTCATACTCTTCGACGAGCCGACGAGCGCGCTGGATCCCGAGCTTATAGAGGATGTGCTGGGCATCATGCGGACGCTCGCCCACGAGGGCACGACTATGGTGGTGGTCACGCATGAGATCGGCTTTGCCTCCGATGTCGCGAGCCAGGTCATCTTCATGGATGAGGGTCTGGTGGTGGAGAGCGGGCCGCCTCGGCAGGTCCTGGCTGCACCCGCTGAAGATCGCACGCGGCAGTTCCTTCGACGAATACTACCCGCAACGAATTTAGTAGTATAAAAGGGCCTCATGCGATGTAGAGCGGCTCTTTCAACGCGGTACAACGTGTATCCGGGCTCTCTCTAGTGCAGGATATTCGATTCTTTCCAGAGCTATGACCCACTAGTCCTGTATGACCAGATCCTGTTGCCAGACATGACACCTTGACACCTTGTGTCATTTGGATCATGATTGTTTCATGACATTATGCTAATTAATGTCAAGGAGGATGCTATGGCGATACTCGTTACTGGCTCAGGCGCGGCTATACCGGGCAATAAGGTTACCAACGACGAATTGGCCAAAAGGGTCGATACCACCGATGAGTGGATACGTTCTCATACGGGTATAGGAGCCCGGCATTTTGCGGATGATGGCGTTCTGACGAGCGACCTGGCTGTTGAGGCGTCGCTCGCCGCGCTCAAGCGAGCCGGGAAGAAGCCGGAAGATCTGGACATCATCGTGGTAGCCACGGTCACGCCCGACTACCTCGGGTTCCCGGCTACCGCCTGCATCGTGCAGGACAAGCTCGGCGCGGTAAACGCCGCCGCCCTCGACGTCAACGCCGGGTGCACTGGTTTTATCTATGGGCTGGATGTGGCGGCTTCCATGCTTGCCGCCCCTCGCAGAACTACCGCCCTCGTCATAGGAGCAGAAACGCTATCAAGAATCTCCGACTGGAACGACCGGGGCACCTGCGTGCTGTTCGGGGACGGAGCGGCCGCCTTTGTTATAGAAAAGCAGGATGATGACGAGGGCAGGGGTGTACTCACTACCTGGTTACGAGCCAAGGGCTCGGGAGCAACCAGCCTCTACCTCAGCCAGCCCCGGCGCGACAAGACGTTCGAGCGGGAGCCGTACGAAGCACCCCCAGCCATCGTCATGGATGGAAAAAGCGTCTACATGTTCGCCGTCAAGGCCATCACTGATACGATAGAAGCACTACTTGAAGAATCCGGCTATAAGCTGGAAGATTTCAGGTGGATCGTACCACACCAGGCTAACGCCCGTATCGTTCAAGCAGCCGCAAAGCGATTCGGCATCGCAGATGACCATATATACATGAACATTGAAGAGTATGCAAACACGTCGGCTGCTTCTGTGCCACTGGCGCTCAACGACCTGGTCGAGAAGGGGCTGGTACACCGGGGAGACCTGGTGATGGCCATGGGCTTTGGCGCCGGGCTGACTTACGGCGGCGTCATCATCCGCTGGTAAAGCGGTCATAGCGAGGAGATACAGATGAACAGAGCGGTTATTACGGGTATGGGTGTTATCAGCCCTGTGGGAAACGACGTTGCGACGTTCTGGGATTCGATCAGATCGGGCAAGAGCGGGCTTGGCCCGATAACACGGTTTGAGGCGGCAGAGTACGATTCCAGAGTAGCCGCGGAGGTGAAAAACTTCGAGCCGAGCCTGTACATGGACCGGAAAGACGCGCGCAAGATGGCCATGTTCACTCAGTACGCGGTAGCGGCGTCGGTGCAAGCGTGGAACGACGCTGGCCTCGACACCGCGAGCACGGATATGAACCGCGTCGCTGTCGTTCTGGGCAATGGCATAGGCGGCATCGAGGTGTTTGAGGAGAGCCATCGCAAGCTGCTCGACTCGGGACCGAGCCGGATGCTGCCGTTGACGGTGCCGCTGATGATAACCAACGAAGCAGCGGGCAATATCGCCATACACTTTGGCATCAAGGGTCCCGCCATAACCACGGCAACGGCTTGTGCCTCTGGTACCGATGCCCTGGGCCAGGCGCTCGATATGATACGTTCTGGCCGTGCCGACGTGGTCGTGGCGGGTGGCACCGAAGCCGCCATAACTGGCTTCGCCGTAGGTGGTTTTTGCATGCTCAAGGCGCTTTCTACCGCCTATAACGAAACACCGGAAAAGGCGTCGAGACCCTTCGACGCGAGTCGCGATGGTTTTGTCATCGGGGAAGGCGCCGGCATCGTCATTCTGGAGAGCGAGAAGCACGCCAAAGCCAGGGGTGCTAAGATTGTAGTCGAGCTGGCCGGGTACGGCTCCACCTGCGACGCGTACCACGTTACCGCTCCGGAATCGTCGGGCAGCGGAGGCGCGCGCGCCATAAGCCTGTCGCTTGAGGATGCGGGTCTGGCTCCGGAAGCCATAGCGTACTACAACGCGCACGGAACGAGCACCCAGCTCAACGACCCCATAGAAACCCGTATGGTCAAGCAGGCCTTTGGCGAACACGCGACTGCGATAAGGATATCGTCGACCAAGAGCATGACCGGCCACATGATAGCCGCTGCCGGAGCGGTCGAGGCTATTGTCTGCGCGTTGGCCATTCGCGATGGGTTCTTTCCTCCGACCATAAACCTCGATACGCCTGACGAAGAATGCGACCTCGACTACGTGCCCAACACGGGATGTTCCGG
Organism: Spirochaetales bacterium; assembly: GCA_016938515.1. GTDB lineage: Bacteria > Spirochaetota > Spirochaetia > Treponematales > UBA12059 > SZUA-370. The sequence goes on from JAFGUM010000284.1 coordinate 12,456, forward strand.
TACAATAGACGCGGCCGCGAGCGCGTCGCTCGGATTTGGCGGCCATAATGCCTGTGTTGTTTTGAGGAAGTACACATGAAAGCCAGCGGAAGCGAGATAGAAGCAATACTGCCCCACCGGGCGCCTTTCCTGTTCGTCGATGAGGTTGAAACGGGTGAGCACGGCTTGATTATGGCACGGCACCTGTTCAGGCCGGAAGAACCATTCTTTGCCGGGCACTTTCCGGGGTATCCCGTTGTACCCGGCGTCTTGCTGCTGGAGACGCTGGCGCAAGCCGGCGGCGTTGGCTTCAAACTCGTCGATCCGCAGGCAAAGGGTATCTTCTTTTTTGCTACCGCGAATAACGTCAAGTTCCGGCGGCAGGTGCGCCCCGGCGATACCTTTGAGATGGAGATACACACGCTTCGATCCAGCCACAGCCTGCTAAAGCAGAAAGGCAAGGGATTTGTGGCCGGGGAGCTCGCCGTGGAAGCGGAGTGGCTGTGCATATTTGGCGCGGAGGAACTCGCATGATCAAGCCGATGATACGAAGCAACCTGTGCCTGAACGCGCACCCGGCAGGGTGCGCAGCCATGGT
>JAFGUM010000285.1 GCA_016938515.1 Spirochaetales bacterium
CAAGAAGCAACGTGCACACGCTACAGCTATGCATAGAAGCGTACGGGCGCACCTTCGCCACGCTACGCGAGAAGCAAGACGCGATCTAAACCTGGAAAGCGCCACAGGCCGGGAACCCGGGCTAAGCTGGCACCTCGTCCAGGTACTACTGTTTTGTGTGAGTGTACAGATCGTCTGCCAGCAACTCCAGCGCACCACCATCCCGCACCACGAGAGTTCCCCTGATGTTGTCAAGAATACCCTTGCCGCGAAACGCCCGGACAACCCTGGAAAGCTGGCGGTAGCTACAGCCGATAAAATCGGCAATGTCACCGAGACCCGCGTGGCAGAACCCCTTGTCGCCTGCCGACGCGAGCAGATACATAGCCAGCCGTGTTTCGACGGTGTACCGCAGGTTGATTGAATCAGCCTTGAACCGGTCGGTAAGCTTGGAACCGAGGCGGCCGCATATATAGGATAGAAGCCTGCAGTCGGGCTTTGCTCCGGCAAGTATCGTATCGACACCGAGCCGCAAGCATACCGCGCTGGTCATCGCCTCGACACTCAGTGCGTAGCGCTGTGATGAAAACAGCTCCGCTTCTCCTATGATATCAAGCGGCTGATAAAATGCGGCGAGCACACGCTGACCATTATCCAGGCTGTTGTACGCCTTGGCCTCGCCTTCAACGACGAACAGCACGGCGTCGACATCATCCCCTGACCGTATGATGAGATCACCTTTGCCGTATCGCATAAGCCGCAACGCGGCCAGCGCTGTTTCGTCGAGCATATCGGCGAGCCCAAACCGGCGCACATACTGCGCGATTCCTTCTTTCAAGGCCATAGTGGCATCAGAATAGGACATATGTCCTAGTACGCGCAATGGCAATAAGACATACTTCCGCCGTGGAGGGCTCGCATGTACAGCATCGCCGCGCCTGTCATCGGCGCCTTTATTACGATCATGAACGGCATAAACAGCCGTTTCTCCGCTCTGGTCGGCGCGCTGCCGGCTGCCCTGACGATTCACCTGGTCGGCTTCTTTCTCATTTCCGGCATACTCATCGTCAAGCGTCTCGGAGCGA
>JAFGUM010000286.1 GCA_016938515.1 Spirochaetales bacterium
CGCATCAATTCTCAATCAGCCACACCACCATTCAATTTGAATGCGTTGACTGCGGTCAGTGTTCTACAACCCAGCCCAGCAACGCAAAGCCCGAACGGAGAGAATAATTGCGTAGGACGGTTACCATGGTCGAAGGTACCACGCAGTATGGGATCTCAGAGCACGACATTATCCAGGCGGCTCAAAGCATGGGACTGTAGGCATCCGCCTGCCGCTCCCATTGGGTTGACGGGCAAGGGTTGTCAAACTACGATGGGATGCAAGGAGTATTGCATGAAGCAGCCCATGTTCAGCACCGCGATCGTCCGCAGGCCCGCCCGCTCTCTCGTACGCGGCATTACTACGCACCCCGAACTCGGACAACCCGACTACGAGCTGGCGCTTCGTCAGCACGACGCCTATATCGGCGCTCTGGAGCGCTGTGGTCTTGCCGTGCGGGTGCTGCCCGAACTGGAAGAGTTTCCGGACTCGTGCTTCGTCGAAGATGTCGCGGTGTGCACCAAGAGCTTTGCCATGATTACGAGGCCCGGCGCCGCGAGCCGGCGAAACGAAATCGCCGGCGTACGAGACATACTGGCGCACTACTACGCCGACATAGTCGAGATTCAAGAGCCAGGCACGCTTGAAGGCGGAGACGTGATGATGGTAGGCGATACCTTCTACATAGGGCTGTCGTCGCGGTCCAACCCCGATGGCGTGCAGCAGTTCATAGCGGCGCTCGAAGCCCACGGGTACACGGGCCAGGGCGTGCGCATGCCGCCAACCCTGCACCTCAAGACCGGCTCCTCGTACATGGAAGACAACATCATGCTGGTCGACCGTGACTTTGCCTCATACCCCGAGTACGCGTCGTTCAGGCGCATCGAGGTACCCGCCGACGAGACCTACGCGGCCAACTGCCTGCGCATCAACGACTACGTCATCGTGCCGTCCGGCAACCCGAGGACGCTCGCGGCGCTGCAGGCCGCGGGGCTCGCGACGATAGAGCAGGACATGAGCGAGTTCCGCAAGATAGACGGCGGGCTGTCCTGCCTGTCGCTGAGGTTCTAGCCCCGAACTACCGGCCAGAGCGCGCCGTCTGAGGGCTAGTCTATCCTCTTTATCTTGAGGATGGATGGTACGTGCCGCAGGTTGCGCTCCGCGGTCCGGGCGTCTTCGGCGCTCGGGTAGGCCATCGTAAAATTGCCGGCCAGCGTGTCCTGGCCGTCCTCGAGCCGCCCTTCCACGAGTCGACCACCGTGCTTGCGCACCGCGTTCTCTATCTCGGAAAACAGGTCGAGGACGCGACGGCCAACTACGTGATACCGGCGCGTAAGACCCGGCGCCGTCTCCCAGCTCACGTCTACGCGGCGCTCGGTAAATTCGGCTATGTTCGCCAGGTTCTTGCAGGACGCGCGGTGTACTATGATGCCGCGCCCCCGCGACACGTAGCCTACTATGCGGTCGCCAACGGCGGGCTTGCAGCAGGCGGCGAAGCGAACCATCAGAGAACCTGCGCCCGAGACGTTGACGCCGGCTTTTGTAGAATCGGTAGCTTCGCCCGGGGTGTACGGCCGGTAGTCCATCGGAGCGGCGGCCAGTTCCGAGGCTTCCGGTTTTTTAGGTTCGGTATGCTTGGCCTCGCCGTGCCGCACCTCCAGCTCCACGCGACGATCAGGAGCAAGCCCCCTGGCCTTGTCGTCGTGGCGCGCGTCCTTGTCGTCCCGCTTGCGGGCTACGACGTTCTTGTCTATGGCCAGCACGGTTCCCTCGGCGACGAGCCAGGCACGGATCTTCGAGCGCGCCTTGCTCGTGCGCACTATGTTGAGCCAGTTGATGTTTGGCCGCGCGTTGGCGCTGGTTATGATATCGACAACCTGCGTGTTGCGAAGCTCGCTGTCCAGCGGCACGATCGCGCCGCCGGCTTTGGCCGCGAGGCAGCGGTTGCCTACGTCGCTGTGAATGGCGTACGCGAAATCCAGCGGCGTCGAACCGGCTGGCAGCTCTATGGCATCGCCCTTGGGCGTAAATACGATGATGGAATCCTTGAGTATCTCGCGCTTGATGTCCTCCAGGAATTCGGCACCGGATTCGAGTACGGCGTTCCAGTCCTTGAGCTTGTTGACGATAGCCAGGCTAGACTGATCCACCACCTCGTTGCTCGTACCTTTTTTGTACAGCCAGTGTGACGCCACGCCAAACTCGGCGACGCTGTGCATGTCATAGGTGCGTATCTGTATTTCAAGCAACGTGCCGTCCCAGGCCATAACCGTCGTGTGAAGGCTACGATAGCCGTTGTTCTTGGGCATCGCGATGTAGTCTTTGAAGCGCCCCTCCAGCGGCTTCCACAGCCCGTGCACCACGCCGAGCGCGGCGTAGCACTCGCTTTCGCTTTCGCAGAGTACGCGTATGCCAGACAGGTCGAACAGCTCGTCAGAACTCTTGGCGCGTTTGCGCATCTTCTGGTAGATCGAGTAAAAGTGCTTTGCCCGGGCGTGTACCTCTACGGTGATGCCCTCGGCGTTTGCAGCGCTCTCTATCTCGGTTCGGGCTTTTTCTAGAAATGCTTCGCGCTCCGCTTTTTTGGCTGACACGAGCAATTTGATCTGGTCAAACGCTTCACGGTTTATCTCCTTGAGCGCCAGATCCTCGAGCTCATCCTTCATCCAGCTTATGCCCAGGCGGCCGGCTAGCGGCGCGAACACGTCTACGCACTCCGCGGCTATGCGGCGGCGGTCTTCTTCGGGTAGCCACTTGATGGTGCGCATGTTGTCCAGCTTGTCAGCCAGCTTTATGATGATGACGCGCAGATCCCGGGTCATGGAGAACAGCATCTTGCGAATCGTTTCAGCTGCCTTGAGCGTCTTGTTCTTGGCTTTGAGCGACGCCATACGGGACATCTCGTCTACGAGCGCTGCGACTCGCTCGCCAAACCGCTGCTCGACAACCGCTTTGGTTGCCCGCGTGTCCTCAAGCGCCTGGTGTAGCAGGCTGGCTACGACGCTGTCCGCGTCCAGGCCCATGCTGGCGACTATTGCCGCTACACGAACCGGGTGCGTTACCGTAGGTTCACCGGAGGCTCTGTAGCTGCCTTCGTGCAGCTCTGTTGCCCAGTCCAGGGCTGCGCGTATCCTGTCCACGTCGGCGGGCTCGAACCGCTCCAGATAGTCAGCCAGCTGTAGCTCACTATGCATGCTTTACCCCCACCACGCAGCGGTCCTGCCCCGCCAGATCGGCTTCGACGCGCACGTCGTCGAAGTCGGCAGCCTTGAATATATCCGTTACAGCCTCCCCCTGCTCCTCTCCTATCTCGACTATGAGCACGCCACCTTCGCGCAGCTTTACCCAGGCTTGTTCTGCCAGCGCGGGGTACGGGTCCAGCCCAAGGAGCCCGCCGTCGAGCGCCATACGGGGTTCGTGGCTTCCACCAGACAGAAGGGCATCGGTTAGAGTCGAGCTGACGTACGGGGGGTTGGCCGTTATTACATCGAAAACACCGGTGGCCGCCGAGAGGATACTGCCAGTACCGATGCTTAGCTCGTGGCCAAGCACCGATACGGCATTTGCACTGGCTACC
>JAFGUM010000287.1 GCA_016938515.1 Spirochaetales bacterium
CCCACTCGCGACGGGCAAGCTCCAGGTACTCCGCGGCGGCTTTGGCCAGTTCATAGCCGTCTGTCTTGAGCCTGCCGGCGTTTTCAAGCGCGGGAAGGTAGTAGTTGTTGGTGTATTCCATCAGCATGCGGTGGCAGGAGAAATTCTTGCCAGTGCCGCGGATGGAGCACTTCATGCGGCGAATCCAGTCTCGCGGCAGATTGTCTCGGCCGCGATCATAGAACGTCGGGATTATTTCCCTCTCCAGCAGATCATAGAGCGCTTTGGACTCAATTTCGTCCTGCAGCTCTGTATCGGCGTACTCTTCGCCCTTGCCTATCGCCCAGCCGCACTCGGGCGTGTAGCCTTCTGCCCACCAGCCGTCGAGCACCGAGCAGTTGAGCACGCCGTTCATGCCAGCCTTCATGCCGCTCGTGCCGGACGCCTCGAGCGGGCGGCGCGGGGTGTTGAGCCACACGTCGGAACCGCTGGTCATGTAGCGCGCCATAGTCATATCGTAGTCTTCAAGGAAGACGATGCGACCAGCCACGTCGTCACGGCGCGAGAAGTGCACGAGTTCCTTGATGATTTCCTTGCCGGGCATATCGTGCGGGTGCGCCTTGCCGGCGAAAATGATCTGCACAGGCCTGTCCTTGTCGGAAAGCAGCCTGAGCAGCCGGTCGGGGTCTGACAAGAGCAGGTTGCCCCGCTTGTACGTCGCGAAGCGCCGCGCGAAGCTGATGGTAAGCGCCGATGGCGACAGCGCGTCGTCCGCCCGGACGAGTCCCTTTTCCGATATACCCATGCGCCGCATCTGGTTGCGCAGCCTGTCCCGCGCGAACACCACCAGGCGCTCGCGCCGCCTTTCGTGCGTTCGCCACAGCTCGTCGTCGCTGATGCGATCCATACGGTCCCAGATAGAAAGATCCGTCGGCTCCTCGGCGAAGCGGGGCCCAAAATAGCGGTCTAAAAGCTCCAGCAGCGTGTACGGAATCCAGGTGCGCGTGTGCACGCCGTTGGTCACGTGGCCGATGGGCACTTCGTCGGTGGGCAGGCCGGGCCATATTTCCTTCCACATGTCGCGTGATACGTGGCCGTGCAGCTCCGAGACGCCATTGGCGTACGCAGAAAGCTTGAGTGCCAGCACCGTCATGCAAAACGGCTCCGCGGCGTCGTGCGGGCGCTCCCGCCCCAGCGCGAGGAACGCATTCCAGTCCAACCCGAGCTCCCCGACGTGTGCGCGGAAGTATTTTTCCATCAATTCGATGCTGAAGCGCTCGTTGCCAGCCGGCACCGGCGTATGCGTCGTAAAAATGTGCGTTGCCCACAGCGCCTGGGCCGCCTGGGTGAACGACAGCCCCTTCTCCGTCATTACCTCGCGTATGCGTTCCAGCCCCAGGAACGCGGCGTGGCCTTCGTTCATGTGCGCCACGGCAGGGTTGACCCCCACCGCGCGGAGAGCCCGAATGCCGCCGATGCCGAGCAGGATCTCCTGCCGTATCCTCGTTTCCTTGTTGCCGCCGTACAGGGCCGCGGTAATGGAACGGTTTTCAGGGGCGTTCTCGTCTATATTGGTATCGAGTAGGTAGAGCGACGAGCGGCCGACCTTGACCTCCCAGACCTGCGCGACGATGACCTCGCCGGCCATATCCACGGTAATCTTTACCGGAAGCCCGCCATCGGTCTCGCAGCGGCGCACCGGCATGTTGTACCAGTCATTTTCCGGGTACTCTTCCTGCTGAAATCCGTCGGGGTTGAGATACTGCCTGAAGTAGCCCTGGCGGTACAGGAGCCCCACGCCGACGAGGGGCAAACCCAGGTCTGAGCTGGTTTTCATGTGGTCGCCGGACAGGATGCCAAGGCCGCCTGAATAAATGGGCAACGACGAATCCATGCCGTATTCCATGGAGAAATAGGCTATCGAATCTTCGTAGCCTCCCTTGTACCACGGCTGGCCATTCTTGTACGCCTGGAATTTGCCGTACACTTCCCGCAATGCCGCCAGGTATGAATCGTCCGCCGCCGCGGAATCGAAGCGCTCCTGCGGCACCATGCCGAGCATCTTGGCGGGGTTCTGCCGCGAATGGCTCCAGACATCGTAGTCGAGCCGGATAAACAGCATGATCGCGTCAAAGTTCCACGAAATCCACAGGTTGTGGGCCATCTCTTCGAGGGGCGCCAGGGCTTCCGGAATCTTTGGCTTAACGGTATGCGTAAGAATTTTCATGGATTCACCACCGCAACTTACCAGGGATGACGCTCCCGAAACGAAGCGCTCTAGCGTGAATCATAATGGACGGGAAGGGCAGATGGAAGAGGAAGGGAGAAACATACAACCCTCCTCTCCCGCGTATTCTCCTTCCTGCCTCTTATTCTCTTCGTTCGTCTTTATCAACGATACTCGTTTGCGTCAATCCAGCCTGTTGTCCAGGTTACCCGCCTCTATTTCGTTGAAGTAGCGCACGGTTCCCACGCGCAGCTCGTCGGTGGCGGGTTCGTCGCAGACGACGACTACCTTGGGATGCAGCTGCAGGCACGAGAAGGTCCACAGGTGATTTACGCCTTCTTCTATCGCGTGGCGCAGCGCTCTGGCCTTGTTGGCTCCCGACACGATGATCAGCACCTCGCGCGCGCCCATTATGGTGCCTATTCCTACCGTCAGGGCGGTAGCCGGCACCGCGGCGGGCTCGCCGCCGAAAAAGCGCGAATTGGCTATCCTGGTGTCGCTCGTCAGCGTTTTTACGCGCGTTCGTGACGACAGCGACGAGCCCGGCTCGTTGAAGGCGATGTGCCCATCTGCGCCAACGCCGCCGACGAACAGGTCGATGCCACCCGCCGCGGAGATGGCCGCTTCGTACGCGGCGCACTCAGCGTCGAGGTCCGGTGCGTTGCCGTTGAGGACGTGCGTATTGCCCGCGGGAATGTCCACCCTGGAAAACAGGTGGTCGCGCATAAAGCTGTGGTAGCTCTGCGGGTGGTCTTCGGGCAGGCCAACGTACTCGTCCATGTTGAAGGTAACGACTTTTTTGAACGACAGCACGCCGCGATCGTACAAGCGTACCAGGCGCTCGTACATGCCCAGCGGGGACGAGCCGGTGGGCAAGCCCAGGACGAAAGGCCTATCCCCCGCGGCGTTGTCAGCGGAGCCAAGCGCGGAACGAATCCTGCGGGCGACAAAATTAGCGGCCCATTCCGATACCGCTTCGTAGTCTTTTCGTATTATCAAGCGCACGGCATACTCCCCGATTCGTGCATCGAGCCCCGGGCTCAACCCAGGTCGTTTTTGATAAAGCGCCCGCCAACCATCGAGGCGCGCACGGTAAATTCCTTGTCAAACACGACTATATCCGCCTCGTAGCCCGGCACGAGCAGACCGCGCTTGCCAAGCCCGATGATGCGCGCCGGGTTGCTGGCGGCCATTTCCACCGCAGCCTCTACGGGTACACCCCACTCCACGAGGTTTTTGACTCCGCCCATCATCGTAAGGCATGAACCGGCTATCACGCCATCTTTTTTTCTGTAAAACAGCCCGTCGCGCAGTTCCACTTCCTCGCGGTTGGCGTACAGGGGGCAGCGCTCCTGCTCCGTGGGTTTGAGCGCGTCGGTGACGAGCACGACCTTGCTCTGCGGCTTGTCGCGCAGGAGCAGGCGGATCAGGTCCGGGTGTACGTGGTGGCCGTCGGCTATAATTTCGCAGGACAGCTCGGGGTTGATGAGTATGGCGCCAACAGCGCCGGGATCCCGGTGGTGCAGGCGGCTCATCGCGTTGAAAAAGTGCGTTGAGTGGAGGATGCCGGCTTGCATGCCTTCCATCATATTCTCGTACGTAGCGTCGGTATGGCCAGCCTGCAGCACGATATTGCGCGACAGACAGTACAGCGCCAACTCGCGCATGCCCTTGAGCTCCGGCGCGACGGTCATGTTGGTGATATGCCCCGCACCGGCCAGGTAGAGGCGCTCCATCACCTGCAGGTCGACGGGTCTGACAAAATCGGGGTTCTGAACGCCCAGTCGCGCCAGCGAAATGAACGGCCCTTCGAGGTGCACACCCATGACGCGGGCACCAGTCTCCTTGCCCATGGCTCCCACGCACGCTTGTATGGATCTCTCCATATCACCAAGCTCCATGGGATAGATCGTAGGACAAAATGACGTAACGCCGTACGAGCCGAGGCGGTCGGACATGGCGACGATGGCGTCTACCGAGAGATCTTCGGTACCGTACCCCGAGAAGCCGTGGATGTGCGTATCTATGAAACCGGGAGCGATGAACGCCCCCCTGGCGTCGTAGACTCGGGTATCCGAAGAAAACTTCTTCTGGGAGAAGCGCTTCTCGCTGAAAACATCGGCGATGCGACCATCCTCGACGAGTACCGCGCAGTGCTCCATCCTGGCGTAGCCCGCCAGTAGCGTCGCGTCATGAATGCATATCATGGGCACGAGCTCCTCCTACATCATCACAGCGCAGGATTCGTTTCGCTGTCTTGCTTATAGTATCTACTACTAGCCCTCAGTATGCAACAATATTTTACGTAAACACAATATTTAAAGAAATTATATTCCAAATCCAATGATTCTGTGCTAGTATTGCGTTGAGGCGCGCACCGTACCGCGCGTCACCGTTACCAGCAAGGATGGGTAGCCGTATGACTGGGGGAGTCGCTCTTCTGCGCGAAATCGTCGATTCGTGCACTGAATCTGAACGTAAAATCGCCGAATACCTCTTGGAGAACCCGAGCTCCGCGGTTTTTTGTACCATAGCCGAACTCGCGCGGCAAGCCGACACGAACCCTCCCGCGGTGGTCAGGCTGTGCAAGCGCGCTGGCCTGTCTGGGTACAGGGAGCTCCAGATACTGCTCACGCGTGACATGTACTCCCATCCTGAAGCGCCGGCGGACGAACCTCCTCCCGCGTTCGAGCTCGATTCCAACCAGTCTGTAGACGTAATAGCCAGAACCATCGTCGCCAGAACGACAGACGCCGTAGAGCGCGTACTGACCCTCGTCAACAGCAGCGCGATAGAAAGCGCCATAGCCGCGGTGCTCGCGGCGAGGATGGTGGCAATCTTCGGCGTTGGCGCCTCGGCCAACGTCGCGTACGATCTCTACCAGAAGCTGTCCAGGATAGGCATACCCTGTTCGTTCGCGTTTGACGCCGATGTGCAGACGAGCGTTGCCTGTGGCCTCACCCCGGCAGACGTCGCCATAGCCATTTCGTACTCGGGAACGTCCGCCCAGACGGTATCCATCGCCTCAGAGGCCCGCCAGTCCGGCGCCAGGCTCATAGGCGTTACGAGCGTGGGCCAGAGCGCCCTGTCCAAGCTGGCGGATATCGTTCTCAACGTCCCCGTTACCGAGCCGCTATTGCGCACGAGCGCCTCGTTGTCACGCGCTACCCAACTGGTTCTCATAGACATCCTGTACGCAACAATAATATGCAGAAGCATAGAACGCTCGATACCGCGCCTGGAGCGAAGCCTCAACGCGGTACACGAGCAGGACATCAAACACCCTTCCGAAGGACTGGCTTACAACCATGAGCACGATTCGAACTGAACGATCCTCCGGGCGGTCCGGGGCGACGGTAGACCTGTCTGAGATGACGACAGAACGCCAGAACCCCGCGAGCACCGACATAGATTCAAAATCCACCAAAGAAATCCTTGCCATAATAAACGCCGAAGACCGCAAGGTTCCTGTCGCCGTCGGGAAGGTGCTCGACGAGGTGGCCAATCTCGTTGACGCCGTGGTCGCTTCTTTCAAAAAAGGCGGCAAGCTCGTCTACATCGGTGCGGGCACCTCGGGTCGACTGGGCGTGCTGGACGCCTCGGAATGCCCTCCTACGTACGGTACACCGCCGTCCATGGTGCAAGGGCTCATAGCCGGCGGCCGCGAAGCCCTCGTCCGGTCGGTGGAGTGGGCCGAAGACAACGCCGAACAGGGCGTTCTCGACCTCGAATCCACCGGATTTTGCGGAAACGACGTGCTTGTAGGCATCACCGCCTCGGGACAGGCGCCCTACGTGCTTGGAGCCATGCGACGCGCCAGGGAACTGGGAGCCGTCGTAGGAGCCATCTCGTGCAACGCCAACTCGGGCACGTTCGACCTGGCGGATCACAGGATTCTGGTCGACGTGGGGCCGGAAGTGGTTACCGGTTCTACGAGGATGAAATCCGGCACCGCGCAGAAGCTGGTGCTCAACATGATAACGACGGCTGCCATGATCAGGCTGGGCAAGGTCTACCGCAACCTCATGATAGACCTGACACCAGTAAACGAGAAGCTAGTGGAACGGTCAAAGAACCTCATAATGCAGGCCACGGGCTGTGATCGCGGTACCGCGGAACAGGCTTTTGCCGCTTCTGGCAAAAAGCCAAAAATAGCCATCGTGATGGTGCTGCTCGGCATAGAGGCGGAAAAGGCCGAACAGCTCGTCGCCGCCAATGACGGGCACCTGTCACGCGCCGTTGAAGCGTACGCGGACGAAAAGGCAAGGCCGTGAGCGACTGGGTTTTTGGCGTAGACGGGGGCGGTACCAACTCACGCATCCTCGTGGAATCACTCGACGGCCGTACCCTGTACGAAAGCGGCGGCGGCAGCACCAACCTGGACGCCAATGCCGCGGAAGAGGTGTCCGAAGTACTGGAGCGCCTGCTCGCGGGAGCCTTCGGCCACGGCCTTGAACCAGGGGGCTGCAAAGCCGGCTACATCGGATCGGCCGGCGTGGATACCGAAGCGGACGCGTTGACGATGGAAACACTGCTGCGAAACGCGTTTACCCGAGCTGCCGCGCGGGCAGGAAATACCGCGGGCTCGTTACCCGTATTCGGCGCTTCAAACGACGCCGAGCCGGCTCTCGTCGGGGCTCTTGCGGATACCGAGGGATTCCTGCTGATCGCCGGCACCGGTTCCATAGCGTACGGCCGCACGCACGACGGCGAAAAGGCACGAGCCGGAGGCTGGGGGCACTTCCTGGGCGACGAAGGCTCGGCGTTCTGGCTGGCTTTTGAGGGCGTAAAACGTGGCATCAGGTCGAGCGAGGGTCGTGACCTGGCCAGCGGCTTGCTTGACGCGGCCCTGGATCATTTTGGCCTTCCAGACGCCGGCTCTCTCTTGCCGTTTACGTACTGGCGCTTCGACAAAGCGCGGTTCGCGTCGTTCGCGCCACGCGTCACCGCGCTGGCCAGCGCGGGAGACCGCCTGGCGGCAGCGATAGTCGCCCAGGCCGCCGAAGAACTGACGGCCCTCGTACGGTCGGTTCACGCCAAGCTGGCGCCACGCCTGCAGCGCTCGCGGCTGGCGCTGTACGGAGGACTGCTCAGCGGCAACCTGGCACTCAAAACAGCGGTTTCCGAGCTTGTTACCGCGACCATTCCAGCGATGGAGCTGGTAGAACCCCTGGGTAACGCCCAGGCGGGCGCCTGCAGGCTGGCGCGGGAATCGCTGCGCCTGGCTCGTTAACGACGGCGTTCTTCGGGTAGGGCTTTCTCAGTCGTCCTTTTTGCCAAACAGGCTGCGTATCGCCCCGGCAAGCCCCCCCGATCGGGGCGATGAATCGTCTTTGGATTCGGGCGCGGATGGCTTCGCGGCGGCATCGTTCCTGTCGCCACGACGAGCGCCCTTGGGCGAGCCCTTGGGCGCGCCCTTGGGCGGACGCTCCTGGGGGCCATCAACCCGCGAACCGTATCGCTCACGATACAACCTGAGCCGTTCTTCCATGCTTACCGAGTACGGGTCGGCCAGTTTTCCAGCCCCCGACCTGCCCCCGGATCCGCGGCGGGGTCTGGCAGATCCCTTGCGCGGGGCAGAATGCGCCTCTGTACCCGCGGGGGGCTTCCTGGCTTCCCCGCGTGCCGTCCCGTTCGTGGCGGCTCGTGGCGATTCAGCCGCCTGCCTGGCGTTTTTTTTCTTCTTTGCCGAGGGGCCTGTACGCCCTCGCTTTTCGCGGGCTACGGCTTCCGGTTTGTCTTTCTTTTCCGGCTCCCGAAATACGGCGCCGCCGGTAATTGCGGCGATGTTGGCCTGTATCGACCTGGCGTTGCGACCATCGTACTGGCCGCCTCGATCACGCCTGTCGCCTCCACTTCTGTCGTCGCCGACACCTTTCTGCCCGGCGGGTGGCGCTGGTCGTGGCGATGGCACCGACGCCTGTACCGAACTATCAGGCTGTACAACCGCAAGCGAAGCCCCCAGAACACGCTCTATCGCGGGTATGCCATAGGAATACCGCTCGCACGCAAAATTAAAAACGTGGGAGTCTGGAGAAGTGGTAGCCAGGTGCGACAGCCTTTGCAGGTACGGCTCTCCTTCAAGCGGCAGGTCCCAGTTTACGAGGAGGGGCGCCCACGCGGCGGGCAAACCATCGGCTCCTTCGTCAGTGAGTACCAGAACCTCGTACGCCCCCGAGCGCACCGAGTCAAAAATTGCCTTTTTCCGCGGCAGCGCGCCAAGGATGTACTCCACACGCATCCCAGAAGCTCGAAGGGCTTTGGCCGTCTCCTCGGCGGTGCCGCGAACGTCGCAAAAAACCGCCACGGGTCTGGCACGGTATGTTTCCAGCACGCTGCGGAACAGCGCCATTTTCTTGTCGCTGGGCACGTCGTACGTGACGCAGGGTGCCATCTTTACCCGTTCCTCTTCA
>JAFGUM010000288.1 GCA_016938515.1 Spirochaetales bacterium
ACACCCGTGAGGGTGAACACCCGTGAGGGTGAACACCCGTGAGGGTGAACCTCGCAAAGGTGTGAGAGCGTGGAGCCAGGTCGACTCGACGCCACCTGGCTCTTTATACTGGAAATGCGGTAAAAAGGCTAGAACTCCAACTTGAGAGTATCCACCTTGAAACGGTCTCCAGGGTCGCCTTCTATGACACCCCACGAGGGATCTTTGACGTTCTGCAGCACGAATAGCTTGAGATGGCTAAACTCTCCATCGGGTTTGAAATAGGCTACCATGTAGGGATACTCCGAGCCGCGGCCCCTGATGAGCGCGGCTTTGCCGCCAGGAGTAAACCATCCCATAGGCACGTACGCTTCCGCAAACGAAGAACCGCCCTTCCTGTAGACGATCCTGTACCCTTGCGAGTGTATATACACCCTCGTAATGTCTACGTGTACGGGGTACAGTGTAGCCAGTTCGCCCCTGTTTACGGCCTTGGCGAGGCCAGCGCCGGTATCCGATCCGGCAGCCGAATCCTGCGCGAAGACGGCAGAAGCCGTAGCAATAAATACCAGGGTTGCTATGACGATCATCATTCGTTTCATGCGTTCCTCCATGCCAGCATCCCGGGATTCCGTCCCCGGAGCCCATCGACCGCGCCTTTCGCGGACTCGACCGACGTACATAGTATAGATCGACCTTCGTCTATCCGCAACGCCCACCGTGCTGTTTTATGATGGCAAGACACTTGAGAAGCAAAACCATCCGGTGTCATACTACGATTATGAGCAGTAAATCGCCGTCTCTTGCGTATACCGTATACAACATCCTGGTTCCACTATGGCCCAACGCGGGCTCCGCGCTCGCGTACCGCAGCTGTTTTGAGCTTCTCGTAGCGGTAATACTGTCTGCCCAGTGCACAGACGAGCAGGTGAACAGCGTAACTCCCGCGCTGTTTACAGCCTACCCCGATGCTGAATCCCTCTCCCGTGCTTCCATCGCCGACGTGGAAACCCTCGTTCACGCCACGGGTTTTTTCCGGGCGAAGGCAGCGAATATAGTGTCCACCGCGGGCAAAATCATGCGCGACTACGGCGGAACCGTTCCAGATACGATAGAGGAACTCGTTACGCTGCCGGGTGTTGGCCGCAAGACAGCCAACCTCGTCGTGAGCGTCTGCTACGGAAAACCGGGCATCGTCGTTGATACGCACGTGCTGAGAACCGCAAGGCGGCTCGGGCTTGCGCCTACTGACGATCCCAGCCGTAGCGAACGGCTAATAGGAGCAATGCTTCCTCAATCGATGTGGACCGCTTTTTCATACGCGCTCAACAGACATGGCAAGTTCGTGTGCACGGCGCGCAAACCATCGTGTCAGACCTGCCCTCTGGCGCTCGTTTGTCCATCTGCGCAGGATTTCATCGGCAGATAGCCATACAGTACGCCCGCAATCAATTCTATAAAAAAACGGTACCCGCCTCAGGCGGGGTTGCGCCTGCGCGCGTATGATAGACATGGAACAAGACGATCCAGTACAAAAATACGCGACAGAAGCCTTTGGCGTTCGATACCTGTACCCGTACCAGCGCCTCGTGGTGGCAAACGTGCTCGACGCGGCCAGCAGCGCTGACGATGATGAAAAGACCAACGAGCCGGTTCGGCAGATGGTCATCCTGCCCACCGGAGCCGGCAAGAGCCTGTGCTTTCAGCTGCCGGCTCGGCTGTGCCCTGGACCCACCGTGGTGGTCTACCCTCTCCTGGGGCTGATGGCTGACCAGCACCGACGACTGACAGCCGCGGGTGTTGGCGTTGTGGTGCTCAGGGGCGGCATGACTGAAATCGAGAGGAATAGCGCTTTTGATGCAGTACGGTCCGGCAATGCCAGCGTCGTCATAGCCAACCCAGAAACGCTCGCGGTACCGGCGGTGTCGGCGTTTCTAGCCGGGGCAGGCGTGTTTCATTTCGTCGTGGATGAAGCGCATTGCGTTGCCGAATGGGGAGACAGCTTCAGACCCGCCTACCTGGAGCTGGGAGCCGCCATACAGGGTATAGCCCCGCGCGTCGTAACGGCGTTTACGGCCACAGCGTCACCACCCGTGCTATCGCGCGTAGCCGAAGTGCTGTTTGGCTCCAACGCCTACAACCTGGTAGAAGGATCCCCAGACAGACCCAATATTCGGTACGAGGTGTGGCCGGCTCTCTCGATGCGCCGCGCTATCCGCGAAGCCGTATCAACCCTTCCGCGACCGGCCATCGTGTTCGTACGTTCACGATCGAGCGCGCAGATTCTCGCTGAAGACCTGCGCTATACCTGTTCAGACGCTGACGTACGGTTCTACCACGCGGGGCTGGAAAAAAGCGAGCGGACGCTGCTGGAAGCGTGGTTCATGGCTTCGGATACGGGCGTGCTGTGTTCTACGTGCGCTTACGGGATGGGAATGGACAAGCCGAACGTCAGGACGGTAATCCACTACGGCGCGCCGCCCTCGGTTGAATCGTACCTGCAGGAATCGGGAAGGGCTGGACGGGATGGAGAAGCCAGCTTCGCGGTGCTCCTGCGTGCCAGCGCACCAGAAACCATGTCGGTAAGAGCGCGTACCGCACATCCCCTCGTAGCTGCGCGAGCGCGCGCTATGGAGCAGTACGGCAGCGCTCCAGATGGCTGCAGAAGGGCTTTTTTGCTTCGCGCGCTGGGCTACAGGGATGCTGATTCGCTTGCATGCTCCTCGTGCGATCGCTGTGATGGAAAGGCGAGAGAACAGGCTGATGGCGAACAGCTACTACAGCTTGCCATACGTTGGCACGGCAGGCGATTAAGAAAGTCAGAAGCCGCTGAGTTTATGACAGGCTCGCAAGCTTCAGTAGCAGCCCGCTACCAAGGTGCTCTCGCCGGATGGCGTCGCGATGAAGCTGAAGAAGCCATAGATGGAGCTCTGAGAGCTGGCATCGTCAGACTGATTCGCTGGGGGCCGTGGAAGGGACGGCTCGTCGCATCCAGGAGGCATCAATCGGGAAGAACATCATCATCATCATCCGGCGCCTCGACATCATCCGGTATTTGAGGAGGCGCCTTCCTGGCTGCTTTTCTTGAGCCCATGGTCAAGCGGGGCGAACGTTCACGCCACGGATCGGCAACGTACCGAATGAGAAGCCAGAAGGCTATGAAGGCGGCCAGTGTGGCGAGCGTCTCCCACTGCGTCATCACCTTGAAGGCGAGCGTCAGCCTGTCCATTATTGAAAACTCGTTAGCCATTACCCACTCCGTTCATAGCTCCAGCGAGGCTTCGTCGCACGCGAACCTCTCGGAGTCGTCTGCGTACAGAGCCTTTCTGAGCGTTGACAGCATATCCTGTTCTGGATTAATGAAGGCGACACCGTAATACTCATTGTCCTTGTCGTCGAAACGGCGAGCGACACGCCCCTTTATCCTTACGCTCGAATCCTCACCGTCCCTGGATATGCTGATGTCGAGAACAGAACCGTGTTTCAGCTTGATCTTGAACGCGACCTTGGGCATCATGAGGAGACAGCCACCAGCGGATAAATCTACGACACGGGGCTTGTACGGATCTGGTGCATGGTTTTCGTCCAACCTGAAATAGTTATTCGTCTTGAGACTGTGCGCGAGTATCCGGGAGAACTCCCACGCAAAGTCGACAGCCCGAAAATCAAGGCATGTTTTCTTCGAGGAATCGTTCATCAGGTATACGTAGCCGACGACGTACTGATAATACAGCACAGGGCAGAATAATTCTGACAATATGCCGGACGACGACTTCTCAGCCCGGTTTCGCTCGAGAGCAGAGCCTTCCAGAAATATAGACGGCCCTTCAAACGCGTCGGCTTGCGTCTGCGTTATAATCCTGCCATCAGGATACGGATCGTGAGCTGGCAGGGGACTCTTCATGCTCGTTAAGAGGAGCGTCCTGCCGTAATCGGCTATCAGGCGTTCTTCTACCGTCTCTGGCTTGCGCCCCTTGTTGAACATCACGATACCGCTCTTGCTGTACATGGTAGACGCTATAGATCTGAAGCTCTCAAGGAGATCGTGGATAGAAGCAGTATCGAATCCGACGCTCAGCGCCGGCATTTC
>JAFGUM010000289.1 GCA_016938515.1 Spirochaetales bacterium
ACGGAGAGGGGGGGATTCGAACCCCCGGTGCCCTTGAGAGGCACAACTCCTTAGCAGGGAGCCCGATTCGGCCACTCTCGCACCTCTCCAGAAAATTAAGCGTCCTACGGAGCAGGGGGGATTCGGTTTCTTCCTCGGACTTCGTGTCCTCGTCAAAACCCGCCTCGTCCCTCTTTCGGCGACTTCTCAGGACGGGGGCAAGCCCCCGTACCCCTGCGGTCCTTCGAGTCTCGGACCGCACGTGTCGCCTGTATACCCCGGGGATACCCCGGACCCTGCAGCGCTGCGCGTCTCGCGCTGCACCCGTTGGTCGGCGAGGGACTCGGTTCGAATCCCCCCTGACATACAGGCTTCTCTTCAACTATACAATCCAGATGCCTGAAACGCATCATAAAGCGTCCTACGGAGCAGGGGGGATTCGAACCCCCGGTGCCTTACGGCACAACGGTTTTCAAGACCGCCTCCTTAAACCGCTCGGACACCGCTCCAGTTTGTGGCACCGAATATTAAATAAACAGACGGCTAATGTCAAGACAGGAAGCCGATTCGCGTTGTCTCTGGTTGCTCATCCTACCAGGTAGCGTCCAAGTTCGTTGAGCTCGGGAAACCTCACGTACGTTGGCTGACGCCCCGGAGAATTTTCCTTGTCGATTTCCACTATCTTGACGTACAGCTTGTTGACAGAATCAGCAAGTATGTTCAAGTTTGATGAAAAATTGTTGACGACCATATCCCGCAACACTTTATCCTGGCTGGAAAGCCGGTCAACACTCCCGTACCGTAATGATTGCGCCGCCTGCTTGCGCGCCGCGGAAATAAACCGCGCCATGGCCAGGATGAGCATGTACAGTTCATCTAGGTGATAGCCCTGATAGCGGTAGTTGTCCGATTTTTCAGTAAGCTCTTCGATCTGGTTCCACGTGGCATTGTCGAGGGCCAACATCGACAACGCCCCTCTCGTAAATCGGTTCGAGATGTTCGTCTTGAAGTGTTGCCCTATAGCCTCGATCATCGAGTACACTTCGGGCGTCTTGATCTGCATGGTACCAGTATATCGATTGCGGGGTATCAATACCACTATCAATCGAGTGCGATGCTTGAGCAAGCCGCGCCTTTGGGCTAATCTTCGACACATGACGAGAGCGACGCGACGATCCTGGTTTTTTCGCATTATGCTGGCGGCTACTGTGGCCGCTACCGCAGGATCATGCGACTTCATCAACAGCATAGCGGGGTCGAGCGTCGCTGAACTTAGAACAGATGTCCCCCAGATGGCTTTGTACGCATCCGCATTCAACGCATCACAATCAAGGTTCAGGATAAACGTCTCCTATGAAGGGGATGTGGCTGGTAGTCTGGCTCGCGATGGACGCAAACCAGCGCTCGTAATGGGACGGAATCTCAAGAACTCCCAGGCTCGATCGAGCCTGCAATCACTGGATCACCTGTTTTCAGAGCTGGTTATCAATCAGAGTTCCTTCTACCCAGGCCTTCTGGAACTTGGCAATCATGAAGGCCGTCAATTGCTGCTTCCCTTGTCATTCAATCTGCCACTGGTCATTTTTGACCGTGCGTTAAACCCTGAAATAGCGGATGGTTTCGTACTCGATTTGGCGGAGCTGGAAACCAAAGGCGCCGCGTTCAACAAGGAAGGCAAGTCAGGCTATACAGCGATGGGATTTGGCCCTCGCTGGTCTACCAGCTTCCTGTATACCGCGGTTGAGTTGCTTGGTGCCGACTTCAAGGAAGGAAGCCCTCTCAAATGGAACCACGAGGCTCTTCTTTCCGCGCTGGAATACATACGCACCTGGTCCGACCGCAGTAATGGCTCCGTCATAAAAGAAGAAGAATTCCAGTTCAAGTACTTATACCTGCCAGCCTATAAATCCGTCGAGGAAGGCAGAACCGGCTACGCGGCGATGGATTCTTCAGATTTTTTCGTCATCGGAGAAGAACGACGATCATCTCTGTCATTTCGATGGCTTTCACTAGGTGGTAATGTTCCCGTATCAGAGGACATCGTGTACGCCGGCATTTGCCGGGATGGCGCGGGCAAGCAGGCAGCCGAAGCCTTTCTCAAATGGTTCTACTCAGAAGAAACACAAAAATCTATTCTCGATGAGGCACAGCGCTACCGGTCAATGGAGTCATCGTTTGGCATTGCCGGCGGGTTTTCCGCTATCAGGGCGGTCAATGAAAAGCTCTTTCCGCTGTACTACCCTTCACTGCTGGGTAAAATGCCCCCGGCGCACTACCTGAAGGCTCCGAACATCCTGCCATCCGCCTGGACTGAAATGAAGGAAGACGTCGTACTGCCCTTCCTGCACGAGGCTACCGGAACCAAGCCACCAGAGGATCCAAACGCTGTTCTGGAGGAACGCCTGCAATCGTGGCTAAAGCGCCGCGCAAACGGCTAATGTTCTAGTCCACGCTGGGTTGACGATCGCTCCCACGCCTCGAAGAAGCGCCCGTACTCGGTAGCCGTGGCACACGATACGGCTATGCGCCTCAGTTCCGCACCACCGGGCGTCCCTTTGAGCCAGGAGCAGGCTTGCTTCCGAAACTCCACGCAGGCGGTTCGTTCTCCGTACACCCTAATGGATATAGCCAGATGACGGCGAGCTGCGGCGATGCGATCCGCTGCTCGTATCACGGGTTCTTCGGCGCCTTCCAGCAGCGCCCGCGTCCGCGTAAATATAAACGGGTCGCCCATGGCACCCCTGGCAAACATCACGGCGGCGATCTTGCCGCCCTCTGTGCCTTCCGACAGCAAGTCTCTTGCAGCGGCAGCTGAAAACAGGTCGCCAGACGCGAAAACGGGCACGTTCAAGGCCTCGGCCAGACGGAAAAACGCCTGCCGCTCCGCGGTTCCCGCGTAACCCTGCGCCCTCGTGCGCGCGTGCAAGGTTACCGCCGCCGCTCCACCTTCTACAGCGGCGGCCGCCGTTTCAAGATAGTTGATGGATTCGTCGTCCCAGCCCAACCTGATTTTTACCGTAATTGGCACAGGAACAGCCCGCGACATCGCGGACACGATATCGCGAATGCGCCCAGGCTCGCGCAGCAACGCCGATCCTGCTCCCGTCTTTACTATTTTTGGTACCGGACACCCGCAGTTTACGTCTATGATGGCGGGTTTCCAGCGTGCTGCCACGAGCTCTGCCGCTCTGGCCATCACCTCGGGGTGCGAGCCGAACAGTTGCACCGCGTAGTCCGGTTCGTTGTCCTCGCGGCCGAGCAGCGCTTCGGTCTTCACGTGTCCCCGCGTCAGGGCTTCAGAGCTTACCATCTCCGTAAACGCCAAGTCGCATCCGGCATCGGCACATACCGAGCGGAACGCCGCGTCGGAGTAACCGGCTACCGGGGCCAGAAAGAGGTTGCCGCGCGTCAGATAGCTGCCGACGCGCACGGGTTGGTGCAGGTTCAACTCGTGGACAGGACGAACTCAGGCTGGAACGCGGAACAGCCTGCAGGCGTTCTGGTACGTCGCCTCGGCGACCTCCTCGATGGGCATGTCCAGCAGCATGGCCAGATCGTCCACCGTTGCCGGCAGGAACTCCGGCTTGTTGCGCTTGCCTCGGTACTTGGATGGCACCATAAACGGCGCTTCTGATTCCACCAGGATACGGTCGAGCGGCAATACGCGCACGGTTTCGTGCAGGTTTTTGGCGTTTCGATACGTAAGATTGCCGGCAAACGAGAAGTATACGTTGAGATCGAGAGCCCTCAGCGCGTATTCA
>JAFGUM010000290.1 GCA_016938515.1 Spirochaetales bacterium
CGACCGTCTTCCTTACCAGCTCCTCGTCCGCTACGTACGGCAGGGTGACGTGGCCGTAGTCTGATAACTTTTCGTTGAACTCTACGCTCGTCTCGATGGCGTGCTCGTTGCGAGCCCACGCGCGGCGCGCTACGCCACCCATCACGTCCCAGGGCATGGCCATGTTGATGATCGCGTCTATTCGCTCCGAGCCATCCAGGACGAGGCCAAAGCCGCCGTTGATGGCCTTGCCGATGCCAACACCGCCGCCATTGTGCAGGGCCACGAGGCTCATGCCGCGCGCCGCGTTGCCGGCGAATATCTGCGTCGCCATGTCGGCCATCACGTTGGAGCCATCTTTGATGTTGCTCGTCTCACGGAAGGGGCTGTCGGTACCGCCGGTGTCGTGGTGGTCGCGGCCGAGCATGATGGGGCCAACTTCACCCGTGCGAACCATGTTGTTGAAAGCAAGCGCTATCTTGCGCCGCCCCATCGCATCCTGGTAGAGGATGCGTGCCTGGGTTCCTACGACCAGACGGTTTTTTTCAGCGTCGCGTATCCAGGCCCAGTTATCGCGATCTTGACCCCGGCGGTTGGGGTCTATGCACGCCATCGCCGCAGCATCGGTTTTTCTGAGGTCCTCTGGTTTACCGGACAAGCAGACCCATCGGAATGGCCCGTAGCCGTAGTCGAACAGCTCCGGCCCCAGGATGTCTTCAACGTAGCTCGGGAAGATGAAGCCGTCTTTCTCGTCTATGCCATTCTTCGACACTTCGCGGACGCCAGCGTCCCACACCGCCTTGAGGAACGAGTTGCCGTAATCAAAGAAATACGTGCCACGGGCTGACAACGCGCTTACCACCTTAAAATGGCGGCGCAACGAGTCGTCGACGAGCCGGCGGAATGTAGCGGGGTCTTCCTGCAACAGACGCGTGCGCTCCTCGAAGCTTACGCCGGCCGGGCAATAACCGCCTTCATACGGGGCGTGGCACGAGGTCTGGTCTGACAGCAGGTCTATATGCTCATCGTGTGCCAATGCCCACTCAAGCAGGTCTACGATGTTGCCCAGGTAGGCAACCGCGAGGGGTTTTCCAGCTACACGGGCTTCCCCGGCGAGCCTGAAGGACTCCTCTGGGTTCGTCGCCACGATGTCTACCCAACCCTGCGAGCGACGCGTCTCAACCCGGCTCGCGTCCACTTCGGCTATGATAGCCGCGGCGTTGGCTATAACCGAGGCCTTACCCTGGGCTCCCGACATGCCGCCAAGACCGCTGGTAACAAAAAGCTTGCCTTTTAGATCACCGTCAGACGGCACCCCCAACTTGAGCCTTCCAGCGTTGAGTAGCGTGTTGTAGGTGCCGTGGACTATGCCTTGCGGCCCGATGTACATCCAGCCACCCGCTGTCATCTGGCCGTAGTTGGCAACGCCAAGAGCGGCCGCCACGGCAAAATCCCTGGCGTTGTCGAACATGCCTATCATCAGCCCGTTTGTTATGATCGCGCGCGGCGCGTACGGGTGCGACTTGAACAACCCCAGGGGATGCCCCGACTCGACGACGAGCGTCGTGTTCTCGTCAACCAGTTCGAGGTACTTCTTTATGAGCCGGTACTGCATCCAGTTCTGACACACCTGGCCGGTCTCGCCGTAGGTGACGAGTTCGTATGGGTACAGGGCAATATCAAAATCCAGGTTGTTGTCTATCATCACCTGCATCGCCCTACCTTCTACGCAGCGCCCCTTGTACGAGTCTATTGGCAGGCCCTTGAGCGAGCCGGCTGGCCTGAAACGATATCCATAGATGCGACCGTGCGTCCGCAGTTCCTCAAGGAACTCCGGAGCCAGGATCTCGTGCCAGCGCTCCGGAATGTACCTGAGCGCGTTTTTGATGGCGAGGGCTTCCTGCTCTGGCGTGAGCGCGGCTTCGCGCTTTGGAGCTCGCCTATACCCAGACTCAAAGGTCGGGGGTGGCGGCAACTCGTCAAAGTCCAGGCGGACGGTGTCTGCAGAAGTCGAATCAGTACTCATGGCCGATATCCTCCACGGTAGGTCTTGGTAATGTCGTCAGCAGCAACCAAAAGTCCCCCACGAGTCGTAGATCGGGAGGCGTGGATTGCAGGCTACAGTAGACACAGTATGAACCCATTGTCGCGCGCTGTACAATTAGGAGTTACGATACGCGAGAAGCGGTGATAATATAAGCAATGCTTGATTATCAGCTGGTCAGGGCGTTTGCGGTAGTTCTGGAAGAAGGCGGCTTCGCGCGAGCGGCCGAACGGCTCTGCATCACGCAGTCTGCGGTCTCGCAGCGCGTCAAGCAGCTTGAAGAAATGCTCGGCCGCGCCCTCATAATCAGGGAATCTCCACCTCGCCCGACAGAAGCCGGCGCGCGGCTACTGCGCCATTACCTGCAAGTCGACGCGCTGGAAGGAGAAACACTCAACACCATCGGTGCCGTGTCGTCGCGACGCAACAGGCACATACCGGTAGCCGTAAACACCGACAGCCTGTTCGTGTGGTTCATGGAAGCGGTAACGCCGTTCATCAAACAGTCCGACATAACCATTGAGGTTTTCGTCGATGGCCACGAGTTGACCATACACCAGCTCAAATCGGGCGCGGTAGCCGGGTGCGTCACATCGGAGCGCACACCTGTAGACGGATGCACCTCGGAGCTGATCGGCTCACTGCGCTATACACTCGTCGCGTCGGCTGACTACACGGCCAAGTGGTTTCCAGACGGCTTTACCCGTGAAGCCGCGACGCTGGCACCCGTTGTCAACCTAGATAGAAATGACAACTTTCAGCACCGCATCCTGTACCAGTCGTTCGGCGACCCGCAAATAGTCCCACCCGCGCACTATTTTCCCATAGCCGACCAGTACTTCGAGGCGATACACTCAGGGCTGGCGTACGGACTCGTGCCGACTATCAAGGCCGCAGCGGGGCTTGCCGACGGTAGTCTCGTCGATCTGGACAGCCGGCTCCGCACTGAGCTTACGCTGTACTGGCAGAGCTGGAAATACCAGTCCAGCCTGCTCACGGACCTAACCGAGGTGGTGCTGCGCGAGGGCTCGCGACTGCTCGACTGACGGTATCCTGGCATGGCAAAGCCGGAAACGCTGGAACCTACCGGGACAGGAGAAACCGCCGCAGCGCTTCGTCGTCAACATCCATATCCACGGACAGGTTAGGCTTGTCCAGTGATTCCGCTATAGCTGGCGGCACCGCGAGCGTCCTGCCGAGCGCCGCTTCTACAGAGCTCGCGAACTTGGCTGGATGGGCCGTGCACAAAAAAGCACCGGTCTCCCCAGGTCGCAGCGAGCGGCGGAGCGCTTCATACGCCACCGCCCCGTGGGGTTCTCCCGTGTAGCCATAGGCATCCATGGCTCTGATAGACGCGACCGTCGCAGCCTCATCCACGGAGACGGCGTCCAGTGTCCACCCGTAATCCAGAAGGATGCGCTCTGTTCTGGGCCAGTTGCTGGGCTGGCTCACGTCCATCGCGTTGGACGAAGTGGCCACAGTAGCCGCTGGCTCCCAGCGGCCGGTCGCCACGTAGCGGGGCACCGTGTCGTTGACGTTGGTGGCGGCGATAAAGCGCGCGATGGGAGCTCCCATCGCCTTGGCTATGAGCCCAGCCGTCAGGTCTCCAAAGTTGCCAGATGGTACTGAAACGACGAGGCCACCACCCGCGCTGCCAAGCGCTTCAGCTGTAGCCGCGGCCAGATCCCAGTAGTACAGCACCTGAGCCGCGAGCCTGCTCACGTTTATCGAGTTGGCCGAGTTAAGACCCAGGGCAGACACGAGTTCCGCATCGTCGAAAGCTGCTTTCACCAGAGTCTGGCAGTCGTCGAAGGTACCACGCACGGCTATCGTCTGAATGTTGCCGCCAAGGGTGCAGAACAGCTGTTCCTGGGGCCGGCTGATCCGGCCCTTTGGATAGAGAACGACGACTCTGATACCCGCGATATCCTTGAATGCGTGCGCGACAGCGGCGCCCGTATCACCTGAAGTGGCCGTCAGAATGGTAACCGGCTTATCACCCCGTATGGCGGATAGGCAGCGGGCCATCCAGCGGGCGCCAAAGTCCTTGAACGCGAGCGTTGGCCCGTGAAACAGCTCGAGCGCGTACGCATCGCCAACCGGCACAACCCGCGGCTCGAAGGTAAAGGCTTCGCGTACCATCTGCCCGAGCTGCGCGGCTGAGTAATCGGGAGCCATCAGCGGCTCGAGGATGGCCAGGTAGCGGTCAAAACGGTTGGCGGCCATAAGCGCCGCAGGCTCTACGGCAGGAATTGAGACCGGATGGTAGAGCCCCCTTCCCGAGCCAAGGCCACGAAGGGTGGCCTGCGCAAAACCAACTCGCTCCTCGGGTTCTTTGAGGTTGTAAAATTCCATAGTCTCATACTCCTCGGCTTGGGATATCAAATGGGGACAGAGCTCGTCGCGGGGACAGAGCTCGTTATGGCATAGTAGCGTGCGGCAGTATCAAACCTCCCGTATCCAGTTGAGCGTGCGCAGAATATCGGCAAAGACGCCCGCCGCGGTAACCTCGGCTCCCGCGCCATAACCACGCAATAGCAGTGGCACGGGGCTGTAGAATCGCGTACTGAACGCCAGCGCGTTCTCGCCACCTTTGACAGCGAAGAGCGGATGTCCCGATCCTACGGCCTGCAAACCCGCCGTGCCGATACCATTTTCTATCGAGCCAACGAAGCGCAGCACCTTACCCTCGCTTGCCGCGGTCGCACAGAGCCGGGAGAAGTGCTCGTCGAGTTCCGGCAAGCGCTCCAGAAACTCGGCTTTGCCAAGAGACAGGTACTCGTCTGGAATGAGCCCCGTGAGCTTTATATCGTCGAGCTCAAGCGACAGGCCCGTTTCCCGCGCCAGGATGAGCACCTTGCGTGCCACATCAACGCCAGCCAGATCGTCACGCGGATCCGGCTCCGTAAAGCCACGCTCCATGGCGTCGCGAACCACGGAGGAAAAAGACAGGCCCTCTTCTAGCTTGCCAAACAGATATGACAGCGAACCAGACAGAATGCCACTGAAGCTTTCCAGCTTGTCTCCCGCGTGCAGCAGATTCTGCAGATTTTCTATAACGGGCAAGCCCGCTCCTACCGTCGTCTCGTACAGGTAGCGCCGACGATGCCTGAGCGCGATCGTCTTGAGCGCGGTGTACTGCCGCAAGGAACCGGTATTGCCGCGCTTGTTGGGGGTCACTATATGAAACCCTTCCAGCATGAAGCGGGGGTACTCCCTGGGTAGCGCTTCGCTCGCCGTACAGTCTACCA
Source organism: Spirochaetales bacterium (assembly GCA_016938515.1). Classification (GTDB taxonomy): domain Bacteria; phylum Spirochaetota; class Spirochaetia; order Treponematales; family UBA12059; genus SZUA-370. Next base: position 5,275 of record JAFGUM010000290.1, read on the forward strand.
GCACTGGATTGACCAGCTCCGGCCCAAGAGCCACGAGCGCGTCCATGGCCATCGTAACACCCCGTGCTTCGAGCTGCTCTTTCCAGCCTTCGCAGTCCAGGCCATCGCGATCGACGATCATGCGCCTGCTGTTGGCAAGCGCTATCAGGCGGATGCTGACGCCGTGATCCTCCAGCCGCCGGGTCTGGGCCGTAAGCTGCGCGATCAGCGCCGCGCCAACGTTGCCGGCGCCGACTATAACGAGGTCTATGGGCATCATCGCGTCAAAGAAAGCCTGGTACGTCATCCGTACGCCCCGCACCAGGCGATCGCCTGAAATGACGGCGGATATTGCCCGCTCCGAAGAGCCCTGCGCAATGGCGATTATATTTACGTCCGCTCGCGCGAGTTGCGTAAAACACCGACCAGCGATGCCTTTCGTACGCCTCATGCCGTCACCGATGAGCGTGATGATGGCCAGCTGATCCATTACCGAGACTGGATCAATGCTGCCAGCAGCGAGCTCCATGGAAAACTCTGTCTTGATCGTCTCCAGCACCTGTGACGTGTCATTGCTTTTGACGCAGAATGATATGGAGTATTCGGTAGACGATTGGGTGATGAGAAGAACGCTGACTCCGGCTCGGCTGACCGCATCGAACAAGCGCGCCGCGGCGCCTACCGTACCCGGCAGCGAAGCTCCTGATAGCGACACCATCGACACCGAATCCTGCGTGGCGATAGCCTGTACAGGCCCAAAGCGTGAGTCCGAGACTGCGGCAATCCTGGTGCCGACGGTCGAACCGGAGCCGCCCCGAGTTCCGGTAGGATACAGCACGGTGGGTACGCGGTACTTGACGACAGGCGAGATGATGGCAGGGTTCAAGCCGGCGTCGGCGAAGCGTGACAACTCGGCCGCTTCTTCAAATGACAAGCCATCCAGTTCGCGTGCGCCAGGAACCATTGAAGGATCACACTGGAACGCGCCGGCGGACCCGGTGAACACTTCCAGCGAAGCTCCCATACAGTATGCGAGTGCGGCCGTCGCATCGAGGCTGCCCTGGGTCATGGACAGGGTCGGAGCTTCGTAGTCAGCGCAGCGCGCGCGCGAGCCGACCGTGTCCACAGAGCCGTCTGCGTTTCTGACGAGCCCTTCCTCAAGATTCAGCGGTACCGCCATCGCGAGGCCAAGTTCGGCCGGTTCAATCGCCACGTCATCAGCAAGCACCACCAGTACTGGTTCAGCTACGCCGGAAAGACGTTCAATCGCGCGGCGCTTCTTGTCTGGTGTTTCGATCGATGAGGCGCTTATATAGACTATGGTCATCAAAGGTCTCCGTTCAGTTTCTACAGACGATATCACTCACTGTAGCACAGGGCAACACCCCCCGCCGAAGCATGGGACACGGGAATGACGGTATTCGGGGCCATGTGGGACGCTGGATCGTCACGACTGTTCCTCGCCGGCGAAGGAACCATTCCGATGTTCAGCGAAGGGCAGGTATACGTACTCGAACTCGAGCTGTTCGGGGTGTACCGTCTGCCGGTCGCCTTCAGGATAACCAGGATCGATACCGACAAAAAGATCATCGAGTTTGTGTACCTGAAGGTAAACAAGTCCAACGGGGTACAACGTATCCATTTCTTCAGCGAGCCAGGTGGCAATGGGACGGGATCGACGCGTTTCACCGTGCCATGGCCCGGCGTGGCGACTACGAGCTCCGCATCGTGGAGTAGTGTCTACTCCAAGCTTCGAGTACTTACTCTGATTTAGCTGGTGGTATTGTCTTTTCATACACGCGGTACCTCTTGACGATTGTCATGGCCAGCTTCTCGAGCGCATTTCTTATACGCAGATTGTCTTCAAGGATGTAGTTGGCCTCAAGCCGAACCTTCCGAGGCGCCAGAGCCTCAAACAGCCTCAGATACAGCAGCACATCGAGCCCCCTACCCTGGTAACCCGGCAGAACGGCGAGCCCCCACAGCCGATAGTCACGCACGCGTCTTATTCCCGTAATGAGCCTGAGTACCCCCGTAGGAAAGAGCCTCCCCTGTATTCTCTTTATGATGATGTTGACGTCGGGAAAGCCGAGGCAGCACGCGACGGGGACACCCGCGTCTTCTACGAACCAGACGGCTGCCGGGTCCAGTATCGGTTTTAGATCCCGTACGACACCGGCCATTTCATCGCGCTCCACTGGCACGAATCCCCAGTTGCCGTCTACCCCTTCGTTGAGGATGGTTCGTATGTATTCAGCGTCGCGCTCCAGCCTGGAAGGGTCAATAGGGCGCGTCGTAAGCGTCGGGTTGCGTTCCATCAGCATCGCCTGAAACCGCGAAAACCGTTCAGGGATGCTATAGCCTTCTCCAGCGTCGGCCTCGTAGGCGAGCAAATCCTGTACACCCAGGAAGCCGGCTTCGCGCATGAGCCTGTCATAGTACGGCGGGTTGTACGGCGACAGGTAGACGGGGGGTCGTCCAAACCCGTCCACAAGAAAGCCCCAGCATTCAGCCACCGGGTTTATGGGACCGCGAATCCGATTCGCCCCACGCTCGGCGAGCCAGGACACGGCGGCAGACAGGAGTGACCCGGAGACAGCGCTGTCGTCAACACTCTCAAACGAACCAAAAAAACCCGTCTTGCAGCCAAAGTGCTCATTAAAGCGAGGGTCGATGTATACCACGACCCTGCCAACCATCCTCTCTCCGCGCCAGGCGGCGAGCAGTTCGTGCTCCGAGCGATCGAGCACCGCGTTGTGCCCTGGCAGGTACGCGGTTCTTTCTACCGCGTACAGCGGAGGCACCCAGTTCTCATCGCTACGATAGAGTGACGATGGAAAACGCACAAACGCGCCAAGTTCGCGCCGACCGTGAATGCTCCTTATCTCTACGCCACCACCCTGTATGTTCATGTATACAGTGTCGGTGAATATGACGCTATCGTTGACATCA
>JAFGUM010000291.1 GCA_016938515.1 Spirochaetales bacterium
ATCAACCCGCGGGCGCGCATATTCATCTGGGGCCTCGTGCCGGTGCCGGCACCTATACTCGTAGCCGCCTATACGCTCATAGAGCTATGGTCAGAGATTTTGGGCAGGGGCGGCAACGTCGCGCACCTGACCCACCTCGCGGGATTCGCGTTCGCCGCGTTGTACTTTCCGCTCAGGCACGGGGTAAACCCGATACGCCGCCTGGTGTCGGGACGCTGAGGCACCATGAGGGTACGCATTGCCGTGTTCGTGCTGGCTCTCGCGGCTGCCAACGCGGCGGCGCAGACGGCGGATATACGCGCTGAGTTTCGCGTAGACCTCGCCGCGCCCCCATACATAGACGAGTTTGAGGGTACTGTGGATCCGGCGTGGGTACCTCGCGTACCGGATGCAGAAGCGGCCGCGGCGGTACTGGCTGAGGCGCGCTGGGTATTTGGCGGCATGGTATGGGGCTTTGATTACGTGTATACCCCGAGTGACAGAGCCCGTTCCATAGCGGAGTATTTTGAGATGCAGGCTACGCTCGGAGACGCGGCTGTACCGATGGATCTGAGCGTGGTGTCGGCTCGGCTTGACGGCACGGCTCTCGTCGCCATGGTAGCCTACCGCCCAGACGCGGCTGCGAGCGTGGAGCTGGCGGCCTGGAAACAGACGAGCGCCGCTGCCCAGGGAACGGGTTCGGCGGCGGCTCTGCTTTCTGCTGACGCCGATACCTCGACTCCGGCCCAGGTCGCGGCGAGGCGAAACGCTGTACTGGACGCCGCGCGAGAAGCGCTCCGCGCGTACCTGCGTGGTGTTACGCACAACAAGCCACGGGAGGTGCGTGGCTCGTTCGCATTCGCTTCGGCGCCACGGCTAGTGTTACGGGAAGGCCATTGGGTAGCTACGGTGCGGTGCTACGCGCGCGTTGACGAAATAGTACCGTACGGCGCGTACTAGTACTAGGAGCCCGTCGAGTGCTCAGGATTTGAGCGAGCGAGCCACCCCTTCGTGCATCGTCTCAAGCGCCGCCATGACTGCATCGACCGTAGCCTGCTTTTTGTCTTCACCCGGGGGCGTTTGGTGTTTGATGCGGTTGCGGAACTCATCACAGCGCAGTGGCTCGCTTATATCGATTACTACGCGATCCTTGCTCAGTATGTCTTCAGACATCTCGCCTTCAGGATTGAGGCGCAGTATGTTGCCGTTGATCGATACGAGCGACATGTAGTCGAACGAGCGGATGTACGAGTCTATCTCGCGCACCCCGCGCTTTGAGCTCGGATCCCAGGGCCGGAATCGCGTCCCGGCTGGAAAAACGAGTATCAGTTTGCCTTCCGTCCGGAGCCTGGCGAGCTCTTTCATCGAGGCCAGGTTGATAGCGTTTGCCTTCATCGTCTCGGCTGCCCGTTTCATCGGATCGGTGATGGCCGATTTGAGTTCTTCCATAGACCGGCTCGGGTAGATGACCAGCCTGGAATACGCTTCTGAAAAGGCGCTTACGACTGGGTTTGATTCGGAAAGCTTGATGCCCGCTATGGCGACTATGGCGTCGGCTATTCGCTCACCTTCTGGCCCCGCCTTGCGCAGGAGGTAGGCGAGTACCGGAAGATCGAAATTGCTGTAATGCTCTACGAGCAGCAGGCATTTTGAGCCCTCGCGGGACAATGCGGCCAGCTTCTCGATGTTGGCGAAGCTCCTGATGCCGCTTCCCGGCTCCAGGCTGTCCGCGATGATGGCATCAATGTAGGGCAGGATGCTGCGGTTGCCTTCCTGGTACACGTCGTGAATCGACACGTGCTTGTTGCCCGCCGAGTGAGCCATCATCCGCTGTATCGTATCTTTATATTGGGAGCTCAGTGGTTCCATGCTAGCCTCCGGCCCCGAGGCACCGTTTTGCGGTGTCGGAACGTGGTTGGGGTTCGTCCGCGAGTATAGGCGGGTCGTCCGCGCGGTGTCAACGACAAGACTGGCGCTGTCAATAAGGGAATTCCACCGGCAGCCACGAGTCGATGCTCGACTGCGCGGCGTCTATAAGGCCTATATCGACCTTTGCCGTCGTCTCTGCAACGAGCCATTTTCGCTCTTTGTACGGGAACCTGGCTCCCGGGCCCGGGGCGTCTATAGCCGACAGCGCATGGCTATGCTCCAGAGACACCAGCAGGATGGTATCCACGTTCTCGCGCTCCAGGAGTATGGATAGCACGAGGGCTCGCGAATCGCAGTCTCCCCGCGCTTCAAACGCCGCTGAAATCGGGTTGACGACGTCAGAACCCTTGGGGTCGCGCTCATACTCAAAGTTCTGTACCCAGCTGAGCAACGCGGCTGCGTAGCCCCGTGGTTCAGCGCTGATGCCAAATCGCGGTCCTGGTGCTGGTTTCTCCAAAAGCGCGGGTGAGGGATGTGAGCCCGACCAGGCGCCCGTTTCCCACGCCGCGGACAACTGCAGCGCGAGGCGGTCCAGCGACGGCGCGGCGTCGCGGTATACCATGCGGTAGAACCTGGCGACGGCCGCCTCGACGAGTTCCGGCGACGAGCCGTATGGAGACAGCACGCGGTATTCCCGCTCAACGAGCTCCTGCGCGACGGCTGCCTCGGCGGGTGACCAATCAGTTGTCACCGTTGCCTTGCCAAAGGGTATCGTCGCTGTAGAAACAGGAGCGGTAGCCGGTATGCGGCTTCGCGCCAGCACGCCCAGCGGCCCGGGAACGGCTCTCTTTGTGTATCGCATCGAAAAGCCGTCTATGGCGGATGCTACGATGTCACGATACCGGGCGTACGAGGCGGCGGGTGCGTATGAAAGCACTATGAGATCGTACGATTCCGCGGGCTCTTCGGGTAAGCCCGGCTTTTCGGCATCGTTGACAAACAAGCCATAGCCATTCAGCGCTTTGGTGCCAGCGCCGAGCTTAATTTCGCCGCAGGCGGCTTCTGTGCCCGAATAGTCCAGCTGCGAGAAGGACCCCGTACCAGAAAGCTTCTTGACGGTATCGAGGGCGCCCGCCTCTGCGGTTACGAAGCGCGACGGGGGCAGCACGGCTATGTCGACTATAACCACGCCGTCCGCGGACCCGAACGTAAAGCGCGTAGCTCCGTCGCCGTCGACTACCTGGAAGCCTTCCGGCAGATCTACTGAGAAACCCCAGTCGGAGTAGTACTCATCTCCGTGGGCGGCAGTGCCGGTCGCGGCCAGAACCAGCGCCGCGACGAGGTACAAAGCCCGGTGTGCTCGCATCATGCCTACCAGTATAGCGCGTTACAGACAATCATGGGATACCTGGTTGGCAAAAGCAGCAGTATGCTATGGATTCGCAGC
>JAFGUM010000292.1 GCA_016938515.1 Spirochaetales bacterium
AGGTAGTCTTCGAGAGCCTCTGTAAGCTCAGAATCCTGCTTCATGGTTGCACATGATATTAGATGAGTCTAACATTGTCAACAGATCCTATCACGCCAGTATGCACAACACGCTCAGCGCTCTCTTTGACACGACCAGCACGCTTATGTAGGATAGCCGGATGAGCATGAAGCACTATTGGAGATATCATCCGCGCGTATTGATGATTGGACTTCTCGTGGCCGTGTTGCTATTCATTCCTTCACGGAGCGGCATCGTTCAGGCAGACCCGGCTATCAGTGCGGCGGACACAATCTCGCGTGGCGTTCCCTCGGAAACCGGTCGGCTTGCATTCATGCTCCAGGCCGTTGAATACGTCCGCTTCCTCATTGCCAGATCCAGGGGCTTCGCCGATACCGGGGCTCTTGCCGCGGTTGCGCTGGTCTACGGAATCGCGCACACCCTCGGCCCCGGACACCAGAAAAGCCTCATGGTCGGCACGCTCCTGTCAACCCGGGCAAGCCCTGGTTTGGTAGTTCGGGCCGCCCGGCATCACCATTCCGAGAGCCGCCGGCCCGACTACCGTGCGTCGTGCTTCCTGGCGCCCAGGCGGGAATCTTCACGGCCACCGTCATGATAACCGAGAGCGCGGTAATTATAACGACAGCCAAAAACACCGAGCTGCCGTTGATCCAGCTGAATTTCATAGCTCACCGTACTCCCAAACAGCCATCCTGGACCAGCGATATCCCGATATTCTACAAAGCAAGCGGCGGGCATCCCGGCGGCAAAGCGCGTGTTGACAACCAGACTATGGCAAGAGCGCTGGAAAAACGGTGTCACCCATATCGTGGCGCGCGTGAATCACGCTTGAATTTTTATTTCCCCAAACCATATACGATGAATGATCGGGGGCTGAACCCACCCTACTCACCTCGTGAACGAGGGGGATGCTGGCTCGGCTTTTACTCTGGAAGCGGCGATTGTTCCTGCCGTTTGCAATCCGGCGCTATGCTACTCCTCTTGGCATAATCATGGTGCTGGTGCATTGATTGACTCCAAACAGGTGCTGCCGTGAATCCGTATCGCCAGAAGTCCTGAAATCACGGCTGCCGTGCACGGACAAGCCGCTGCCTCGCGGCTGTCTCCAATGGTATGCAGATGGCCAAGGCAAGGATGATCGCGTAGAAAACAGACAGTAGCGCAATAGCAAGGTTTGGTCCTAACTTGCTCCGGTCCGTCAGGTGGGACAGTATGGCGATGACGCCGAGAATGACACCAAACCCGGCACCCAGGGCCAAGTATCGCTTGGCGGTTGCGAAGAACAGAGCCGCTTCTTCAAGCAGCGTGTAATCAGCAGTGTCGCTGAGGGCGTTCCTGAAGTGAGCACCCATCGCGCGGAAGGTCCACCCGGCTCGCAGCATCACCACGGTCAAGCCCAGCACGAGAACCAGGCTGGCTGCGTCGAGGTAGACTATGAACCTGACCCCGCTGAATAGAGCGCCAAGCCAGGTGAGGGCCAACACAAACAGTGCTGCCGTGATGTATGAAAGTGCTTTCATCCTAATCTCCTTCTCCGCCTTTTAGGGGGTAGCGGCTGCCCTGTGGTAGAAACTCTTTCCGTTGAAGTGCTTATTCCCCTCCTGCCAGACAGTCTGAACAGTATCCGCAACATCGCGGGAAAACTCCCGCAAGCGTTCATCGCCGATAGCCGCAGCGATCGAACCAGCAAGCGCTGTTCTTGGAACACACGAAAAAGCCAGAGCCGATGCACCCAGCACGCACCCGGCCAGCAGCAACGTCGATACCCCCGACGAATAGCACTGGTGCCCTTCGCGCGGCACATCGGCTTTCTTTTTCGGTCGCCCAGCTGGTACCGGCGGTAGTGCTGCGCCTGGAACTTCGGGAATTCCAGCGGCTGCGCGATCCAGCGCTTCATCGAAGTACCGGCGGAGCATCACTTCGATTAAATCGGTCCGTCCGGGATCATCGTCCTGCTGCATCATTCGCCTCCACCATCGCGCGAAGCCGTGCCTTGAGGCTGTGCATCCGCCACTTGACGGTTCCCAGCGGCTCTCCGGTGACCCTGGACGCTTCGGCCAGCGTCAGGTCGGCGCTGTACACCAGGAATACCAGCTCCCGCTCGTGATCGGGAAGAGCCGCTACGCAACGACCCATATCCAACTGCTCCTCCTCCCGTAGCACGATGGTTTCAGGCTCCAGACTATCGTTCCCGTCGCCGTATCTGTCGAGTTCGACGGGATCAACAGCCTGCTCCTTCTTGCGCCTCAGCTGCTTCTGGTGGTCGAGAACGAGCCGCCGCGCGAGCGTGTACACCCACGGCTCGAACGGCCTCGTAGGGTCGTAGCTTCGCGCCTTGTCCAGGGCTCTGAGCAGTGCATCCGAAGCAATCTCCTCGACATCATCAGCGGCGAGTCCCTTGAAGCACGACAGGTAAACCCGCAAGCGCGGCCACCAGCAGCGCCAGTACTCGCTTACGAAGACCATCCGTTCGTATCCAGCGAGTTCACTATTCAGATGGAAGCGCCTTCGCCAGTCATCATGCATGATTACCATACTATACGACAGGATTGACCCGATGGTTGGTAGCGGCTGTATATACCGGA
>JAFGUM010000293.1 GCA_016938515.1 Spirochaetales bacterium
AAAAAGGCTTACGGGTTCGCCTGCCTCTAGCTCCATTACAGCGCCAAAGGCAGACTATTGTGGCATTCGTATCGCCAATCCTCCCGCCTCGCGTTGCCGCGATTAGAGAAGGATTTCCTTATCCTGCTTCTCCCATCCCTTATGCCTGTTCAAGATCTCCGCTCGATCCGTTGCAATTTGCATGCCAGACCAGCTCTTCCGCCTCTCGGCGCGGCGCACTTTATAGCGCCTTTGCTCTGTTCGTGTCAAGCGGGCGACGCACATTTCGCGTCATTATCCGCAATTAATCAACCTCAACAGCAGCAGAAACCAACTCACCCCCACCGTATAACGGAAGGGGTCAGGATCCACCGACGAATGCTTCTGGATTGAAGATAAATGTTCTACAATCGAAGGACATTGTCAAGGGTCGCTACCACTATTATTACATGCGTATCTATCGTGCGGGGTATGTATACCATGAGGCCATCTTATAGTCAATACCGTGACCTTCAACTAGAGCTTGCCCAACCGTAACAGCCCAGCAGCGTCAGGGTACAACCCAAAAGACGTCATCATCACCGTATCGACGTTTCTCGAACGCTTCATTGAGGTGTCGGGTATGAATAGCCACCGAAGCGTCAAGATCTGCTATCGTTCTGGCAACACGAAGCGTAGCGAGACTCGCCCGCGATGAGAATCCTTCTCGCTCAGCGTTATGAACAAAAAACTCCCTGTCGTCATCGCTCAAGACGCAGTGTACATCGATGGCTCCTGCGGGCAAGCGTCCGTTCAGCATCGAAGGCTCATCCTTAAACCGTGCGTGCTGTATTCGCCGAGCTTCGACTATTCGCTCTCGAACCGCCGCGGAAGACTCTCCCGGACCCGCTGACAGCTCCGCCGCGCTTGCTGGCTTTACGGGCACCCTGACGTCTATCCTGTCCAGTAGCGGGCCACCCAGTTTTTTCCAGTAGCGCCTGATCTCATCAGCGGAACACAGACACACGGCTCCCTTACGCCCAAGATTTCCACAAGGACACGGGTTGCAGGCGAGAACCAGAATAAAGCGGGAAGGATACGTTATGACACGATCAGCCCTGACGATCGATATAAAACCTTCTTCGAGTGGCTCCCTCAAAGACTGCAAAACATCAGCCCTGAATTCGGGAGCTTCATCGAGCAGCAACACACCACCATGGGCGAGGCTTATCTCACCGGGCTTTCTCAGACGCCCACCCCCGACGATACCCTCCGCTGATGCTCCGTGGTGCGGAGACCTGAAAGGAGGTCGTCGCATCAAGCCCGAGCTCTCCGGCAATGCGCCTGCGAGTGAGTGCAGCATAGTAGTGGTAACAGCATCTTCGGATGCGAGGTCTGGCAGCAAACCCACCAACCTGCGCGCTGCCATGCTCTTGCCACCGCCTGGTGGCCCAAACAGCAGCATATGATGGCCACCGGCTGCGGCGATTTCCATAGCGCGCCGCAGGGCAACCTGCCCTCGAATATCCGCCATATCCGGCAGATGGCCGGAGTCCCGCCGTGCTGTTTCCACTTCTACGCTACTGGAATCGTCATCGAGGTTTACTGTAGTCGAATCGAGCGGTATAGCGCGATATTCTCCCCGTAGCGTAGCCGTCAGGAGGGCGGCGTCTCCCAGTTTGTCTATCGCAAAGGCAGCGTTACCAGCCAGCGCAACTGCTTCACGCAGATTTGGCCGGGGAATAATAAATCGGGCGATACCTGCTTTCAATCCCGCCGCTACCGCTGGCAGCACGCCGGATACCGGGCGAACGCGGCCAGACAGCTCAAGCTCCCCCAGAGCCATTACAGGCATCCCCGCGTCGGGCACCTGCCCCGAAGCAGCAAGCACCGCGATGGCCATAGCCAGGTCGAATGAAGCCCCTGCCTTGCGGACGCCCGCCGGAGCCAGGCTGATGAGCAGCCGTTCCAGGGGGAACTCGTAACCGGAATTCCTGATGGCTGCCCGGATTCGCTCGCGCGCTTCTTTGACAGCGCCATCAGGCAAACCTACGAGGTCTACACTCGGAATACCACGCCGAAGATCAACTTCGACGGTAACCAGCTCTCCCTCAAAACCAACGGGTTCGAACGCGTATACGATCATCGGATGCCTCCGCGAACACTACGCTCGCGGGCGCATCAACGATTGAGGCTGTATTCAGATTCGGGGCCGTTTTCTCTGTATCATCGTAATAAACGCTATGGAAAAGAATACCCAGGGGGCGTTGGGGAAAATGAAGGCGAGAATTCCCGAAATACCCGTAGACTGGCTGATCCCCGGCAATAGGCCAAACTCCAGGAGAAGGGAATATAGAATGTCCGCGTATCCCGCGATGATGCCAACGACGATGAGCATCCAGGACGCGTCCCGAACACGAGACCACACGATGATCGCCAGAAACGTCGTTACTGCCATGACGACGAAACGGCTTGTCAGCGCCGCCAGTTCTGTGCTCATGCCGGTATCCGATCGAATTTAATTTCCATCGATCCTCCTGTCACCTACAAGAGCGAGTCCAGGTCCAGTTCGCACGCCACACTGGGCATGTTTATACCCCAATTCTCCAGTACCGCGGGGTGCAACTCGCCAAAGACGCCTATGTTGACCCCCTGCACGAGTATCCTGGCCTGTCGGCCGTGCAAAAATCGCGGGTCGTCGCCATCCTCTACGGTGTAGTCTTCACCCAGGTAGTACAGCAGCGCGGACACCACACCGGCCAGCTCATTGTAATCGGCCATTTGATGCGAGCACAGAAAGCCCAGCCGTTGCCTGGTAGACGTACCATAGTTCTGCGCTTCGTCAAGAAAGGCCACCTTGCCAGCCTCGAAGATGCGGTGTGGATACGGGGCCTTGCTAGAAACAGAGGCCGACTGGAGCAGGCCGGGAAGAATGGACGGCCTGACGTATTCAAAGTTTTCCGTCATCGGGTTGGAAATTCTGATGATGCTATCGGCGGATGAATTCATACGCTCGATGTAGTCCTTGCCGGAACCAAGGTAGTTGTAGATCATTTCCTGGTATCCAAGCCCCACCATGACGTCTTTGGCCTTGCGCGTAAAAGATTCTATCGGTGACAATCGTCCGATGGTAAAGTCGCGTGGGCGCTCCGGCTTGAAGCTGGCCATACCCCGACCTATCATCACGTCCTCGACCAGGTCTACAGCGTGTATAAAGTCGTCTCGGTACTCAGGCGGCCATGCCCGAACGTGCTGGCCGTGTGCTTCCGCCCGCACACCCATCCTCGCCAGAGCTTCTATGGCCTTCTCTGGCCCGATGCTCTCGCCGAGGAGCTTGCTGATGCGTCCAGCGTCCACCGATGCGGGGGTTTGGTAGTAGTACGGAAAGGTTACCGCCCTGCCGAACGGCGTATCAAAGTCATACTCGACGCGCAGCGGCCGTATCTCGTAACCAGCATCGGCAAAGTCGCAGGCGACGATGCTCGTGGCCAGGGCAACGGTAGCCATATCGGTGCCGGAGAATTCTACCAGTATATCACGGTCGCCAACCTGGACGGCGCCTATGTCAGCGCTGTTGATGATGGGCGCCATGGACAACACCCCGTCATCCGCTCCGACAAGAATCGGATACGTCGGAGAATCCGCTATGATGTGACCGTATTCTTTGCCCTTCGGATGCTCGGCCAGGATGCGGCGCAGGGTCATGGGCTCGTCCATCTGAAGGGGCACGAACGAGACAGCGTCGGGCTGTACCCCCTTGTACGAGATGGGCCATTTGATCAGATCGATTCGGTACATGCCCATGGACAGCACGCGCCGTTTGCGCCCGAAGTTGGCGCACAGCTTTTCCTGCGTCTGGATTGCATCGCGCAGCATCGCGTCATCGATGGGTTTGCCGGCGATTACAAATCCTGCCATATACGGTCGCAGCTTCTGGATGGAGGAATCGACGAGCAGCGTATACTCCGATGGCCGCTCATCCCCCTCTCGCGAAAAGAAAGGATACTCGGGGATGGTACCGCCATCCCTGACCCGTAGCTGGCGCGCGATACCGGCGGTGGACCATAGATCAGGCCTGTTGGTGTCGTTCAGCTCAATCTTGATCAGCCGGCCTCCGCCATCAGCGGAGTCTTCACCCCAGCCGTCCAGCTCGGCTTTTGCCGTTTCAAGCGCGGCTTCCAGCTCTGTATCTTCCATACGGCGGCCGACGAGCTCAAAAAAGAGCCGCTCGTTTACTTCTATCTTGGGCATTCTCGTTCTCCACCTCTAGTATCATTCATCGCGTTTGTGCGAAGGGTACAATTCATTTCTGGAGCGCCCGGCGAAGGCGCACGTTCTCTATGTCGTAGCTGAAGAGTTCCCGCAGGTCATTGAGGCCAAGGGCCATCAGCGCCATACGGTCTATGCCTATGCCCCACGCGAGCACGGGCACGGAAACGCCGAGAGGCTCTGTTACCTCGGGCCTGAAAATACCCGCGCCTCCAAGCTCAAACCAGCCGAGCACGGGATGCCTTATGTGTACTTCTACCGAGGGCTCGGTAAACGGGAAGTATCCGGGTACGTATTTTACTTCCTTGGCTCCGGCTACTTCTACGGCGAACATCTCCAGAAAGCCGAGCAGGGTTCGAAGGTTGACGTCTTCACCGAGCACTATGCCCTCGGTCTGGTAAAAGTCTGACAGGTGGGTAGCGTCTACCTTGTCGTAGCGGAAACACCTGGCTATGCCAAAATACTTGCCGGGGACGGAGGCTTTGGGTAACTGGCGGGCAGACAGCACCGTGCCCTGGCTTCGCAGCACGAGGCGCTTGGTAAACTCGCGGTCGAAGCCGTAACGCCAGCCACGGGAACCGGTAGCCCCGCCGTTTTCGTGCGTCTCGGCGACCCGCGACAGGTACGGCTCTTCTATCGACGCCGCCTTCGTGGGATTGGCAACGTAGTACACGTCGTGGATATCGCGCGCCGAGTGGAACTGCGGCATGAACAGCGCGTCGCCGTTCCAGAATTCCGTTTCCACGAGGCCGCCGTCGTACTCCTCGAAACCGAGCGACACCAGCTTGTCTTTAACGCTCTCAAGGAACTGCACGTAGGGGTTTCGCCTGCCGGGGATGAGCCTGGCGGGACGGCTGCGAATGTTGTACGAACGGAAACTGGCGCCCTTCCAGGAGCCGCTTTCGAGCATCTCCTGCGTTACCGCGCCCAGTTCTTCTCCGGACACGCCTTCTTCCCTGAGAAGCGCCGACACCGCGGCAGCAGCCTCGGTAAGCGCCCACGTAACTGTTTCCCTCTCGGCTGCGCGAAACGCCGCGTCGCCAGCTCCGCGCTTTTTGGCTATCTCACCCATCAGCGCGCGCTCAGGCGCGTCGAGCGCCGCGTCATCGAGCATACCGCCATCGGCAGCGGCTTTCGCGAGCAAAGCCCTGAGGGCTTCGGTGCGCCTGGACTTCGCGGCATCGGCGACGGCTACGAGCTTATCTGGCGTCATGGCCAGGACGCCCTCTCTCGACAGACGACCGAAGGCCGAGCCAGCGTCTTTCTGCTCTATACCCAGAGCCTGGCAGACGGCGGGCAACGCCGCAGGTCCGTGCTCCGCGAGGTACGCTATCAACCGCTCCTCCGGAGAACCCGACTCCAGCCAGGATCGCCCGAGCGGCGTAAGTTCGTATACGGTCATGGACGTCCGCCCCGTCTCGGCAGCCAGAGCCTTGGAGCTGAGCCAGGCTTGTGCCTGGTTCGCGTGGCCTTCGACGTACCCGAGGTCTCGCGCGAGTGTCGCCACATTGAGCGGCTCGCCTGGCGAATATCTGAGCAAAACCTTTATTTCGAGCGGGTGCAATCCTTTGAGAAGCGATCGTGGATCCATTGTGCAAACTCCAGTGTATGGTCAGGTAGCCATGATAGTGTCGGATTTATCGTCGACCGTCAATCACAGGCTCCTGGCATTCGTATCACCCCATGCCCCAGTCTGCCGTTCATTGACACGTCTATATCTACGTCAGTGCGAACGTGTACACAGTGCGCCGTACGTTTGTGCACCGGTAGCAAAGCCAGAGCATCCCAGTCTACAAAAGATGAGGCCGAACCGTAAGCCGCAGAAAAATAGCCGATGTTCATCGCCGTTACGTTGTGGAAGAAATGGCTACCCAACGACGA
>JAFGUM010000294.1 GCA_016938515.1 Spirochaetales bacterium
CAGCGAAGCCCCAAAGAAGCCACCGAAAGCTTTGCCGAACTGCTACACGACCGCTACACGATAAACCCACCACGCGTAGTAATCGCGGTAGATGACGACGCGCTGCGCTTTCTCATAGCCCGCAGGAACGATCTCCTGCCCGGCGTGCCTATCGTGTTCTGCGGTATCAATGATATTGCCGCGTACCAGGCAGACTCGCTGGCCGGCATGACCGGCGTTACCGAATCGCCGGATATGGCAGGCAGCGTTTCGCTGGCGAAGCGCCTGTTCCCGGAAACAGATACCGTATACGCGCTGGCCGACGACACGAGCGCCGGCATCCTCAATATGTGGCGTTTCGACAGGGCGCTCAAGGATATGCCAGCGGGCATTACGGTGGTCAGGGACGTCGCGCCGGAGCCCGAGACTCTCGCCGCTACGCTCTCGCAGCTGAAGCAGGGCACCATCGTGCTGTACCTGTCGTACCTGCGAAGCGCTTCGGGGCGCAGGATGACCGTAAGCGAGAGCGTAGACTTCGTCGTGGGCAAGTCCGCCGTACCCGTATTCGCGTGCTGGGACTTCATCGTACAGGCGGGAGCTTTTGGCGGCAGGGTTGTTTCAGGAGAACTGCAGGGAAAAGCCGCCGCCACTCTGGCGCTGCGAGTAGCCTCCGGCGAAAATATCGCTGACATCCCGGTGTCGACGGCGGCAACCTACGATAACATCATAGACTATGACCAGCTCAATCGATTTGGGCTGTCGCGATCCGGCATCCCCCGGGGAGTATCGATACTCAACGGCCCAGAGCCATTGCCGGTGCAGGCCAGGCGCGGCATCACCGGGCTCATCATCGTCATTGGACTACAGGCCATAACGATGCTGCTGATGGTGCGTAGCAAGCGCCTGCTCGTAGCGGCTGAAGCCCGGTACCGTACGCTCGCTGAACAGCTACCGGCCATCGTCTACTCGGTAGACCTGGGTAGCCCTAAAAAAATGCGGTACATCAGCCCTCGCATAAAGCAGATGCTCGGCTACGACCCGGCTATGCTGCTGGCCAGCCCGCGTGCGTGGCTGGACAGCACGCACCCCGAAGACAGAAATCGTGTCGCAACCGAGATACGACTGGCCGACGAGCACAGGCACCCCTTCGAGATTGAATACCGGGTACTCAACGCCGATGGAGCAACGGTATGGGTTCGCAACCTGGCCTCGTACTACATAGAGGCCAGCGGAAACGTCTCCAGACTGGGAGTCGTGTTTGACGCTACCCAGGAACACGTCGTCAGGGAGACGATCAGGTCAGCCCTGGCTGAAAAGGAACTGCTGCTCAAGGAAGTACACCACCGGGTTAAAAACAACTTTCAGATAATCGCCAGCCTCCTGCACCTCGAAGCTTCCCGCTCGGCAAGCGGGGGTACGGATGACGCGCTGGCCATAACAGAGCGACGTATCTTCGCCATGTCCCTGGTACACGAAAAGCTGTACGAGAGCGGTGACTTTGGCCACATAGACTTCAATTCCTACGCACGGCGCATGGGAGACGAGCTCAGGCTATTCGCGGGAAGTTCTCATCCGCTCGAATTTTCTGTAGAGGGTGATTCCCTGACGCTCGGCCTTGATCTGGCGGTGCCGCTGGGATTGTTCCTGAACGAAGCGCTGATGAATGCGCTCAAGCACGCGTTTCCAGAAGACTTCACCGGCACCCGCGCCATAACGATACATATCTCCCGCAAGCCGGGACGGTGTTCTGTATCCGTCCATGATACGGGTGTGGGCATGAACTCTACTCCCGAACCTACGGCAGCAGCATCGGCTTCAACCAGAATGTCACTCGGCATGACCCTCCTCAACCTGCTCGCCGAGCAGCTTGAAGGGCGCGTAGGCATACGCTCTGAGCTGGGCACCACCATTACCGTAGATTTTCCAGTCGAGGAAGCGGATGTCGCTAAGGAAGCGGATGTCGCTAAGGAAGCGGATGTCGCTAAGGAAGCGGATGTCGCTCAGGGCGCGAGTGAGCCGACGTCCCCGACGAGCTCGACCCCAGAAGCGGATGACACGGAGTCGAACACCGGCACGTCAGACGCGCCATGACGGGTTTTGAGAATTACCCGCACGCACGAATCTGCGCTCTCCGCTATCCGTCGATCCATAGCGCCCCTGACGGGAGCGGCCAGCGTACCTTCGCGGTTTCGCCGTACCTGTACTTCCACCTTGTGCTCGGCGTCGGTAAGCAGTATCCGCACGGATTGGCCTCGCATCTCCAGCAGTTCCAGGCGCGCTCCGGTATACGTCGCGAAGCGATACTCGACGCCACCAGCGTATAACACGCACAGAAAGCCGTTAAAATGATGGCCAAGCCACGGGATGCGCGCCAGGCTGAAGAACAGCGAGGCCGGCCCCACCGCTGGATCAAAGCTGTTTGACTGAATCCACACCCAGGATGACGGCATAGACCGTCCCCAGTCCTTCTCCAGGTAGCCACGCGCCCCATCAAATGATATGGGCTCGGTTCTACTGCCATCAACAGCCATAAACGATACCGAGCCGTCTACCTCGTGGTCCAGGCTACCCACGCCGTGGTAGCACTCCATAAACGGCACGAAAGAAAATGGCCCCATGATGCCGGGAGACAGGAAAGATCGCCGAATCGGGGTTATCGGGCCGTAGCGCAGGTCAGCGTCTATTCGTCCATCCTCATCTTCAAGAGCCAGCGACAGACCAGTGAGCGAAAAGCGGTTGCCACCCACCCGTACTTCAAAAGGCGAATCGCTGACGCTGAACTCTTCCACAGCGAAGGGGAAGAATCTCGTCATGCCGCTCGCACCGTCTATCACCTGCACGAAGGCGCGGTCTCCCCCGCCAGAGCGGGATATACCCGGGATAAACGAGACGGTTCTCGCGGCGTGCGCGGCGGTAGCCTTGCTGGTCTGCTTGAAGTACCACCCTTCGAAATATGAATCCCGCTTCGAAGCACCTTGGTACAATAGGGGGAAAAATGAACGCACTAGTGAAAGCATCTAGCGCAACTCTCGTGCATTTCCGTCACCACGTCAAGAAAGCGTATCCAGACACCGTCATAGCTAGTGCGCTGTATGTTGGGAGGCACACTACAGCTATGTACAATATATATAATATACTATATATTCTAAATACTGGATATGGCTTCCAAGTCATTCCTCAACCACGCGAATATGACAGGAATACCGACATGAACAGTATCATCAAGAATTTTGCGCCAAGCTGGCCATCCGTGGTGATGGGCACCGGCATCGTACCGGTAGCGCTCGCCGTATCCGCTCCGTTTTTCCCCGGTTCAAAACTGCTGGGCACCGCGATATTTGTTCTTTCTATAGCGTTGTTTGCCGTGGTGCTCATCTTGACGATAGCGCGACTCGTACTAGCCCGCGAGGAATTTGCCAAGGATATGCGGCATCCGGTATCCGGCAATTTTGTGCCCACCCTGCCTATAGCCGCCATGGTACTCGCCATAGACTTCATGCTCATTGGCCCGAGGCTAATGGAGGCACACGTGGCTCACGGCATCGCGTTGAGTCTTTTTATTGTTGGAACTTTTGGCATATACGCCCTCGGCTTGGCTGCCACGGCAATGATATTCAGCAACACCAACGTACAACTCGCCCAGACCACCTTTGGCTGGTTCATTCCGCCGGTTTCCCAGCTCATAGTTCCCGTGGTTGGTTTCGACCTGGCCATAGCCTACGGTGGAACGCCCCTGTCGATGACACTGTTCGTCATCTCTGTTATGAGCCTGGGTATCGGCCTGACGCTGTTTCTACTCGTCGGGCCAAACGTCTACCACCGCTACCTGTATCACGAGCTGCCGGGCTCAATGATGGCTCCAACGGCTATGATAGGCCTAGCGCCCACGGCAATCCTGGCAATCATACTGGTAAAATTGGCGACTCTCGCGGTAGCCCCCGCGTCACCCTGGCCATATCCGGGGTTTACGGAGGTGGCGAGGTTTCTGTCGTTGGCGGCATGGGGATTTTCCGCGTGGTGGTTTGTTCTGGCGTCTATACTCATCATAGGCCATCTAAAGGCCGCAACGGCAGACTTCTCACTTAGCTGGTGGGCTCTGTCGTTTCCGGTGGGCGCACTGGCTATCGCTACAGGAGCGATAAACAAGCTGTTCCACCTGGGAGCCTTCACCTGGATAGCCGCCGCGTTGACGCTACTGCTGATCGCGATATGGGGCTTTGTCGCCCTTGGCACGATACGCATCATCGCCAACGGCTCCGCCTTCAAAAAACACGAGATAGATAAAGCGGTCAGTACGCGGTAGCATGGGGGAAGTCTACACCGAGGAATTTAAGCTAGGTGGTGTATACATGCCCGACAAAGCCTCAAAAAAGTCCGGCCAGCTCTTGCTCACGGCTTCAGCGTCGTCTATGGCTACGGGTCCAGCCGCGGCCAGCGCGGCAACCGCCGCGGCCATAGCGATGCGGTGATCCCCGCGTGACGAAACCCTGCCTCCACGCACGAGCCGGGACGCCGTGTCTGTTACGTCCGATCCGCGAACGGTCATCTCGTCACCGTTGACGCGCACGTCCAGCCCGAGACGGCCGAACTCCTCAGACAGAGCCGCGGCTCTATCGCTCTCCTTGGCGCGCAGTCGGGAAGCACCCACAAGCTTCGTGACACCTTGGCAGCGCGATGCCAGAGCCACAAGGGGTGGAAACAGGTCGGGGCAGTCGCTGGCGTCAAAGCTGAAAGCAGACAAGGGCGCGGGTAGAACACGGTAGCCGTCGGGCAAGCGCTCGAGCCGGGCGCCGGCCATGGATAGCGCATCAATGATAGCCCGATCGGGTTGGGATGATGCCGGGGACAGACCGACCACGTCTAACCCGGGGGAAGGCCTGGATCCAGCGATGGCTCCGGCGACGAGCGGAAACGCCGCTCCGCTCCAGTCGCCTTCCACCTCGTAGGTCGCTGGCTGGTACGGTGTGCCGCGTACCCTGAACTCGCCGTAGTCATGGTCGCGGTCGGCTTCAGCTCCAAAAGCCCGCATCACGTCCAGCGTCAGATCGATGTACCCCCGGCTCGCGAGCTTGTGAACCGAAATACTGGAGTTTCCTCCAGCCATTGGCAGCGCCACGAGAAGGCCGGTTAGAAACTGGGAACTATCCGAGGCGTCCAGCGTGACAGGACCGGGTCGAATCGGGCCTCTGACGCGAACGGGCTGGAATCCAGCCGCCGTATCGCAGCTGACGCCCAAAGCTTCAAGCGGCGCCTGCACCATGCCAACCGGGCGCATAGCCAGGCTGCCTTCTCCCCGAAGCTCCACATCAACCGGCAGGAGGGCCGCGATGGCAGAAAACATGCGCAGGCAGAGCCCTGATTCACCACACGAAGCCACCACGGGGCCCTCGGGCTTGAAGCCGCCACGCACGAGCACGCGATCGTTCAGACGCTCGATTGTGGCACCCAGCGCGGAAGCCACCCGCATGGCCGCGATAGAGTCAGCGCACCAGGTGGGGTTGGTTATGGTTGACTGTCCTCTAGCCATCGCGGCGCACGCGATAGCGCGCTGCATCGCGCTCTTGGAGGCGGGTACCCTGATGCGCCCGCGTACGGTTCCCGGCTCAATCAAGCGCGTCACACACAGCCTCCATAACTGCTTCCGCGTCACCGGAATCACCCCGGACGACAACATCGGCGCACTCCTGGTACAGCGCTCGCCTGGCTTCATCAAGGGATAAAAGGCGAGCGAGCGCGTCTGTTCCGCTCAGCAGCGGGCGCGTGTCGTCACTGAGCCTCTCCGCCGCGGCTTCCGGGGATACGACGAGCCACACAACCCTGAATTTATCTCGCAGCAGGGCTCTGTTGGCCGCGGCCAGCACTGCGCCGCCTCCGGTGGCCATAACAACCGGCTCGCCCGCAGCAACGGCTTCCAGCGCTCGCGCCTCGCGCAACCTGAACCCGGCTTCGCCTTCCAGCTGGAAAATGCCAGTGACGCTCATGCCAGCGTCGGCTTCAACCGCTTCGTCGAGGTCGATGAATCGCAGGCCCAGCCTTGCCGCGAGAAGCTTGCCGGTAGTGCTCTTGCCTGATGCCGGCAAGCCTACAAGCGCTATGCTCCGGGTAGCCCCGTCGTGTTTCTGCATGCCGCATCTTATACGGCTCGTAGACGCGGGTCAACAAACGCCGCCTCCATGACGAATCGAGCAGAGCTTTTACACCGTAAGACAAGTCCTTTTGCTGTACTTATAACCATATGCGTGTTATAAAGCAGATACTTTCAGGATATGGAACTGTTCCAGGGGCGGTGCGTTGTCGTTCTCGTTTGAAACAACCGGGAGGCTCACATGAGCTTTTTCTTGCGAATTCGGGATTCCCTCGTACACGCGGTGCGATTCGTAACCCGCCGAGCTTCTACCAGACTGCATCTACGCGGCAAAAATTCGTCGCCAATAGCCAACAGACTGCTATCAGACGCGCTCAGGCTGGCTGAGATACCGTCCCCGACCAACAATGAAGAACAGCGCGCCGCCTTCATACTAGAACGACTGAGCTCCCTCGGCTTGACGCCGCTCGTAGACGAGGAAGGAAACGTCTCCGCAAAGATAGCGTGCGGCGCTGACGACGCGGATAGCCCCATCCTGGTGTTCGCCAACCTCTCCTCCCCACGCTGGCACCCCCTCGAGAGTCTGTCCAGACTCGACCCAACGCACGCCTACGGAGCGGGGCTCGCGGATGCGCTCTCAACTGCCATGCTCTTGTCCATCGCCGAATCATCGGTTATGAAGCTGATGAAGTGCGGCAGGGACATCCATCTGCTGTTCGCCGCGCAGGCCATCGACAGCCCCGGCAGCACCGTACTCAGGCGGCTTTCAGAAGACGCCCGTGACCATCCCGTGGCGGCGATAGGCTTGCGGGGCTTGCCCCTCGGCGGCGTTTCCTCTCAGCCACTGGGAACCTACCGCATCGAGGTCAGGATACGTACAGACTCCGATATCCAGGAAGCCGCGCTAAAACCCGGTTCGGCGGTTGATGCGGTCGTCGAACTGGCGCGCACGCTGTCCGGCATCACCTGGGACGCAGAAAACATGACGACGTGCAGGATACGCCGTATCGAAGCGGGCAGCGGCTTTGGCAAGAACCCCACAGAAGGCATACTGGACATAGAGCTAGAATCGTCCAGCGGTCCCGTGCTGGAGCTGGCAATGAAAGCTGCTGTCGCCACCGCTGAATCCAAGGCTCGCGAAGCAAAAGCGCTGGCGACGGTGGATATCGTCGGTTTTGTACCGGTTGGAGACCCCAGCGTCAATGCAGGCTTGCTCAAGCTGGTAACGCAGGCGATGCGGGACCAGCGCATAAAGGTGCAGCAGGAGCCGGGAGCAGACCCCGCATCCTTCCTGTCGTCAATGGGAATCCCCGCGGTATCTCTGGGAGTCGCAAAAGGCCGGGAAGGCCTGAGACAGGATGAGATAGACATTGCTTCCATCGAGCAGGGCAGTCTTCTTCTGGTGTCCATCATAGAGGCTCTGGCAGAGGGCACAGCATGAAAACCAACGCAGATGATTCCTTGTTGGAACGCACCTGGCACCACTCACACTTTGCCGACATTGCCAGGCTCGTGGAGCTCAAGGAACGTAAGGGTCTGTCGATTTCACTGGCTTTTCCTACGCTCAACGAGGAAGCGACCATTGGCAAGGAAATTCTCGTGATGCGTACCGAGCTGATGGATCGCTTTCCACTGCTGGACGAGATAGTCGTCATTGATACCGCATCCGAGGACCAGACGCGCGCCATCGCAGAGCGATATGGCGCGAAGGTGTTCCAATCAAAGGATATTCTACCGCAGCACGGCACGTACCGGGGCAAGGGAGAAAATCTCTGGAAGAGCCTGTACGCTCTGCAGGGCGATATCATCGTCTGGGTAGACGCGGACATAGCGAATATTGCCCCCAAGTTCGTCTACGGCCTTTTAGGGCCCTTGCTGGAAGACGATTCCATAGGCTACGTAAAAGCCTTCTACGAGCGCCCCATTCGCTCCACGAGCGGCATCGCGCCTTCGGGTGGCGGACGGGTA
>JAFGUM010000295.1 GCA_016938515.1 Spirochaetales bacterium
CTGCCCCTCACCACCAGATCGCGCGTGGAAACGCTGGTTCTAGCCGGATTGATTATTGCCATCGCGGCTTTCCATGCGTCGTGCGCCATGCCCGCCCCACCGGAGCGTACGGCACTGGTATACGGCGTAGCCGATTACGAGGGAACCAATAACGATCTTAACTATACCGACGATGACGCGCGGGACTTTGGGGCTGCGCTCTATGCCGCCGGGTGGACGGTTAGTATGGGCATAGCCGAAACACCAGTTGAAGCCGACAGCCAGGACGCTACGCTCCAGGCCATCAAGGACGACATCGCCTCGCTCTCGGGCTACGAAGGTCTCGTGCTGTTCTACTACTCGGGCCATGGCACCTACGACTACTACAACGATACATCCTACATAATCCCGTTCGGCGCCATTGAAAACCCCGATGAGATGATAAGCATAGACGAGCTACACGCCATGTTCGAAGCCGCGGGCCTCGCGCACGTCGTTATCATCCTCGACAGCTGCCACTCCGGCGGTTTTGTAGAAGAAGGCGCTACCGTCGACGCGGTGCCTCCGCTCTACGGCGAAAACGACCCCGGTGGCGACATCGAGTACTCGTGGTTCGTAGACGCCCTCGGCGACGCGGCCAGCGCGTACGTATCGTACTCGGATGCTTCTGGCTACGTAACCATTTCTGCCGCTGGAGCCGAGGAGTACTCCTGGGAATCAGGCGGCCACGGCGTGTTTACCGGAGCCGTACTCGATGCCTTCATCAATCCTGAAGCCGATTACGACGATGACGGCTACGTTTCCACCGGGGAACTGTTCGCGTTCGCTGCCATCACTATTGACTCTGAATGGAACGACGATATGGAGAACAATTATGCGTATTACGACGGCTACCAGTTCGCGGATTTCTATCCGCACATTTCAGGCACGGCCAGGGAGTACGCGCTGTGGCAGAGTGCTCCGTAGACTATTCTGACAAATAGGCAGCCAAGGCGTCACGCAGTTTTTGCGCTTCGTCCCTCGTCAGGGCTATGCCCTTGCCCATGCGCTCGTGCGATGGGTCCCAGGTGCGTATGTCCAGCTTTGGTTCGCGACCGTTCCATCCAACGAGGTTGAGTTCCATTGCCCAGTCTTTACCCGATGGCCCCAGCACGGCTATGTGCCTGGCAATCTTGAACTCTATCGGGTCACCCTTTCTATCCATCAGGAGCCTCCGTCAGGGAAATTACGTACAGACGTCCGTCGTCGGGATTATGACTATGAGCTTCTATAGCCCTGGTTCGAAGCCCTCATCGCCGCTGGCAAACTCGGGGAACCTGAAGACGATCACACCGCTCGGCCGTACCCGCATCTCGCAGAATCCCTTGGCCGCCAGTTTTTCAAGCGCGGCTCTGGCATCGTCGGTTGAATAATCGCTTTCTATTGCAATTTCACCAGGAGACACTAGGCCGCCGTTCTTCTTCGCGGTTCTCAGTATCACCTTTTCTATCGACTCTTTGGTCCTGGGTTTGCCGTCAAAAACAGGGTCAACGTAACGTTCCCTGATGATGACGCGTTCTCGGGGGCTCATGTTCAACGCTTC
>JAFGUM010000296.1 GCA_016938515.1 Spirochaetales bacterium
CATCAAGAGCACCCCGGAAGGCGCGCGGGACTACCTCGTGCCGAGCCGCCTCTATCCCGGCAAGTTCTACGCGTTGCCGCAGAGCCCCCAGCTGTACAAGCAGATACTGATGGTTTCCGGTTTTGACAAATATTTTCAGATAGCCCGATGCTACCGTGACGAAGACGCCCGCGGTGACCGGCAGCCCGAGTTTACGCAGATCGACATAGAAATGTCGTTTGTATCGCGGGAAGACGTGCTGTCGATGGTCGAGGGCTTGATGGGGCACGTGTTCCGCAAGACCATGGGCGTCGAGCTACCCGCCACGTTCAGACGGCTGTCGTACGAGGAGGCCCTCGAACTGTACGGCACCGACAAGCCCGACCTGCGCTTTGGGATGGAGCTGCAGGACTTTGCGCCGTACGTCGAAGCGTCGACATTCCAGGCCTTCAAGGACGCCCTCGCCACGGGCGCGGCCGAGCAGGCCGCAAGCGCCGCGAAGGGCATCAGCGTGCAGGGTGGAGGCGTCAAAGCCCTCGTCGTACCGGGCAAAGCCGACTACTCGCGCAAGCAGATAGACGAACTGGAAGCCGCGGCCAAAATATACCGGGCCAAGGGCATGGCGTGGATGAAAGTCGTCGCCGCGAGCGGCGACAAAGCCGGAACGGGTGTAACCGCCGGCTCCGGTGGCGCTCCCGCCCTTGAAGGCGGCGCCTCAAAATTCTTCGCGGAGAACGCGGCGGACGTCATATCGGGCCTTGGGGCGAAGATAGGCGACCTGATACTCATCGTGGCGGACTCACGGCGCAAGGTTGCGAACGTAGCGCTGGGAGCGGTGCGTTCGAAGCTTGGCAAGGACCTGGGTTTCTGCGACCCGAAACGTTTCGAGTTTGCCTGGATAGTCGACTTCCCGATGTTCGAGTGGAACGAGGATGAGAACAAATGGGACACCGCCCACCATATGTTTACCTGGCCACAGGAGAAATACCATCCCACCCTGGAAAGCGACCCCGGCTCGGTTAAAGGAGACCTGTACGACCTCGTGCTCAACGGCTTCGAGCTGGCCTCTGGGTCTATCCGTATCCACGACCCGGAACTGCAGAAGCGCGTCTTCAGGATAGTAGGGTTCGACGAGGCTGAAGGTGAGAAGAAGTTCGGCTTCCTCACCGAGGCTTTCAAGTATGGCGCGCCACCGCACGGTGGCATAGCTCCTGGTCTGGATCGCCTCGTCATGCTGATGGCCGGCGAGACGAGCATCAAGGAAGTGATAGCCTTCCCCAAAAACTCCTTCGCGGTAAGCCCGATGGACGACTGCCCGAACGATGTCGACCAGAAACAGCTGGATGAACTGCACCTGTCGATCAGATACCCGGAGAAGTAGAAGAAGGGTGTATACTGGCAGGTAGACAAGCTACAAAAGGAGAGAGCCCATGCCCGATTTTGGCCAGCCGTTCAGCGGCTTGAAGCACGACCGGATGCTAACGCACGAGGAACTCGTGCGAGCGATACGGTTTATGGTCTCGGCTGAGTACGAAGCCATCCAGCTGTACCAGCAACTCGCGGAGTCTACGGACAACACCCTGGCCCAGAAGGTACTCTACGACATCGCCGACGAAGAAAAAGTACACGCAGGCGAGTTTCTGCGTCTGCTCAAGGAACTCGATCCGGCTGAGGAGCAGTTCTACCAGACTGGCGCTGCCGAGGTTGAAACCGAGTTTCTGGGTGCGCTCGAAGCGCCTCAAGCCCAGGCTGACGCGCAGGGATCAGCCAGAAGCGCAGGTACGGGTTTGGGCATCGGCAGCCTGAAGAACCAGGGGAGGAACTAGCATGGATGTACTGAGACGGGAACTGGCGCCCATCAGCCCCGAAGCCTGGGCCGCGATAGACGAGATGGCGCGGGACGCGCTCACCGCAAACCTGTCTGCCCGCGCCTTCGTCGATATGACAGGGCCGTTTGGCATCGACTTTGCGAGCGTATCGCTCGGTCGCCTGGACAAGCAGAAGAAGTCCGGAAAGGGCGCCGTGGAGTACGGCATCCACCGGGTGCTGCCGCTGGTGGAAACGCGCACCGAGTTTACGCTCAACACCTGGGAACTGGACAACATCGGGCGTGGCGCCAGGGACACAGACTTCGGCGCGCTGATTGAGGCGTGCCGTACCATAGCGCAGTTCGAGGAAACAGCCGTATACAACGGCTTCCTGGCGGCTGGGATAGAGGGGCTTCACCACCAGGTACAAGGCAGCGAGCTGTCAGTAGAGCTTAACATGGAGACCATCGTCGACGCCGTTTCCGAAGGTCTTACACGCATGCTCAAAGAAGGCGTGACCGGCCCCGCTCACCTCGTCGTGTCGCCCGCGCTCTGGAAGTACCTTGCTCGCAGCGCGCCTGGCGGTACGCTGCGGTCGACGCTGGAACGCCAGATAGGGGGCCGCGTCGTATACTCAGAGACGGTGCACGACGCGTTGCTGGTATCCGCGAGGGGTGGCGACACCGAGCTCACCGTAGGGCAGGATTTGGCCATCGGGTACCTCGGCCACACGGCTACGGAGATAAGCCTGTTCCTTACAGAATCCTTCACGTTCAGGGTGATAACACCCGAGGCGATCGTCGGGTTCAAGCTGGCCTGACGTAAAAGCTGCGGACGCGGGAAACCTTATGGCGATAGAGCGCACGTTTACGATGTTGAAGCCCGGGGTACTGTCCCGGCGCATCATGGGAGAGGTACTCACGCGCATAGAGCGCAAGGGCTTTGACATCATCGCGGCAAAACTGGTGCGTATCCCGCGCGCCATGGCAGAAACGCACTACGGCGAACACCGGGGCAAACCCTTTTTTGAAGAGCTCGTAGCATACATCACGAGCGGCCCGGTGTTTGCCATGGTACTGGAAGGCGACGAGTCCATTTCGCTGCTGCGAACACTGTGCGGTTCGACGCGGGCCCAGGACGCGGCGCCAGGCACCATACGCGGCGACTACGCCATGCACACCGGCCTTAACATCATTCACGCGTCCGATTCCGCAGAGAGCGCGCAGCGCGAAATTGCCCTGTTCTTCAAGCCCGAGGAGATAATGGACTGGCAGGACGGCAACGACCCGTGGATATAAAGCTCAGTCCAGTCCTCGTATCGGGGTTCCCCTCGGATACTCCACGCTGAATGACAGCGGCAGCGCCTGCTCCGCTCCCGGCGCCAGCTTCAGGCTCCACTCGAACGTAGACGCGTCAATTTTGCGGAGCGTATCGCTATCCTTGGTGTAAGCTGGCTGCAGCGCCTTGACGACGATAGACTCGCTGGTTGAAACAGGCAGCTGATCCACCACCATCACCGAGACGGGCACGCGTTTGCCATTCTTTACTACTATCGAGTACTCCCAGCTCCGCTTTGTCTTTTTGGAGACCATGCCTGTTGTTTCCTCAAAGGTTTTGACAAGCGTGCGCTCCACCGATACAGCTTCATCTATGCCCAGATCAGCGCGGAACTCCCCGCCGGGTGGCACCGAACCCATAGACGAATCCGCCACGTACGCGCCGTCGACGTAGACGTGGGAATCGCCGGGCAGGAAGGGAAAATCGGAGTCGTTCGTGGCCTTGGCCCGGAAGTACGCGTAGGGCGACAGCTTGGGCACCGCGGCGTACGACCACTCCACCGGCAGGTCGAGCACGGCCACGGTTACCGTCCTGTCCTGGTTGTCTGACGCCACCGTCGAGACACCAGACACGGTAAACAGCACCGCGGTCGCGCCGGTCTCGGCAACGGCGGCGGCGTATTCCATCGGCTCGGGAGTCGCCACTTCGTCCATCATCGCGCCAGCTTCAGCCTCGGCCATCATCGGGGCGGGCGCCGCCCTGGAGCTCTTGTACATGGCGTCAGAGCTCTTTGGCGTGGGGCGGTACACGTCGATGTACCACGGTGACAACTCCGGAACGGTACCGCCAACCTGTGGTCTCGCCGTCGACAGCGACAACCTGGCGTCGTTCCAGTTTTCGCCGGTGTTCTGCCGCACGAGCGCACGGTACTGCACGGACAGGCGCGATACGCGAGAATCCGCCCGGATCACGTAGTCCGGCCGCCACGACGGGCCAACAACGACGTACGACAGCTCCACGACCACAGAAGCCTTTGCTTCTGCCTCGACCACCACCTCGGCTTCGAGTACAGACAGCCTCGCGGTCGCGCCAAGCGTGCGGATTTCCCTGTCAATCCTGTCCAGCTCGGCTCGCAGCGCTCTGGCTTCCTTGCGGCCTGCTCTGAGCGTCGCGTCCAGCTCCTCGCTACGCGTCGCGTGGAAATCAAGCATCTTGGCCCACGCGGCTGTATCGAGGGGCAGACTCCCCGAGTCGTCAGATCCCGTAGTCAGGCGGCGTACCATCGCCGCCAGAAAGGCTTTCTGCGCTTCAGCCTCCTTGATGCCGTCATTCGAGGCTTCTAGCTTCTCTTCGTAGCCTTGCTTCTCATCTTCAAGCGCCCGCATTTTTTCTGATACGTCGCGCGTCAACTGCCGTTCGGCTACGCGGACGTCGCGCAGCGAAAACGATCCCGAGCCGTTTACCTGAACGCTGGCCGGGTCGATGGCGGAGGGTAGCTCGCCAAACACCAGCGTCGACTCTCCGGGAGAAAGCTCCAGGGAAACGCGCCTCGTTACCATCGCGCGGTCCGTATACACGGTTACGTCGACTATGGTCGACTCCACTGGAAGCGAAGCCTGCGCTGGAAGCGAAGCCTGCGCGGTGAGATTCGCCACACACAGAGACGCCGCGATGACGGACGTCAGTATCATACGGATGCGCATCAGTACACCTCCACAAACGCTGTTTACTTGCCGCAACACCCCGGGCAATCGTTGCAATCCTGCGATTCATCGGACAGGCCGCCGCACGATGCGCAACTGGTGGCTACCCCATGCTCAAGCACGAGCTGGCTGGCCACGGGAACCTCGGCGGGTTCAACGAGGCTGGACAGGTCGCGGTCTCCCCTGAAGCGTAGCACGTTTACCATAAAAATGTTCATCTTGTTGACGATATTCGGCGGGAGCTGGTTGCCATCAACCTCAACCGATATCATCGGGTAGTTGCGGTCGCGTGCCCACGGCGCGAACAGGCCCTCTATAACGCGGCCGATCAGGCAGGCGAACGGCGAGATGTTGACGATGCCCGAGTACCCGCCCACCTGCATAGCCGTTGCCGCTACGCCGGTGGAAACGGCAATTTCCGAGTTGAGCTCCAGATTGACGAAGTGCTCCTGCGTCAGCTCCATAATGCGGCGCATATCGTGGGGGGTATCGGGAATGAGACCGGTAGGCTCGAGTATGGACAGCACTTTGCGTTCTATGGAATGCTTCCACCACTCCTCAACGCGCAGCTTTGCCAGATCGCGAGCGGGCTTGGATAGCCAGCGCGTTGCCGCCGGCTGAAGGCCGATGAGTTTTGTGTACGAGTACTCGCGCACAAAATCCAGGTAGTGTATCCACTCGGATATTCCAGCCACCTTTACGACTATACCCCGCTCGCTCATCAGGTCTATGAGCTCACCTACGGCAAAATCATCTCGGCGCACGTATATCTCACCGACGATGAGCACCTTGGGCATATCGGCAAGCGTACGCTTGAGCGGTATTTTCCTTACGTCAGCGGCTACGCGCCGCAGCTCCGTCCACAGCCGCTCGGGATGGTGCTCAACGGTCGCCATCATGCCCCGCCAGGACGCCTCGAAGTCGGCGCTTGCCTGCACAGGGTTTTCGGCTAAGGCCTTCAGCGCGGTCTGCATATCCTTCATGTAGTCGGTAACGACGAGGCCTTTCCAGGTTTCCCTGGCGAAACTGGGCCCGAGCTCGGTATACGAATTGTCAGCGGACAGCGTAAAGACGACTATGTTCTCAAGCCGCATGTCCCGGAAGAGATTCTCGTAGAACACGTAGTACTGGCCGGTGCGGCATGGTCCCGTGGTGATGGGAACGAACAGCAGGTACAATTCGTCTTTGCGGTAACGCTCCGAAGCGATAAACTGCAGCGTACTGCCGAGCACGAGGTGGCTGGGAACGCATTCCTTGCCGGACGCGTGGGACCGGGCCAGCTGAATGGTACGGGATGACGCAACCGGCAGGGCTTCGGCGTTGAGCCCCACACCCCTGAGCGTCGCCGCCATGTATTCGGTGGCTACGTTACCCATATTGGACAGCAGCATTTTAACGCGCTTGTTGTGCCGTACCGGCACCTTTTCACCCGTGCGCTTGTTTACTACACGAATATCCTCACCGCCCCCCGTCTCAAACTTCCAGCCGTTGTCGTAGCGCTCGGCCTCGATCTCGGCCTTCTTGGCGCGGTAGCCGTCGAGGATGTCGAGGAAGGCTTCTACGCGCGTATCGATACCGGCATCGGCTGAGTGCGAGTCGAGTTCGAGCACGAGGAAGGGCTTCTGCCCCATGATCCACTTGAGGTAGTGGAGCATGAACGAGTCTGGCGCGCAGCTGAAGTTGCTTATCCAGGTGACGTACACGTTCGGCTCGTCCTTGAGGATCGACGCCGCGTGCATGTCCTGCTGCCCGTAGTACCAGTACATGTTCGGGAAGATACCCTTTTCGTCTTCCAGCGGAAGGATGTCGAAGGGTATCACCGAGTAGCCGCGCGTGGTGAACTTGCGCGGTATGCCCATGTTCGCCTCGGGGGTAAAGGCGTTGTACGGCCTGCCGAGAATGGCTATTACCGGCCTGTCGGCCTTGCGCGACTCTTCCAGCGCCTGCCTGCCGAGCGCGTGCGCGGCGTCAAAGTAGGCCTGCTGCTTGGCCTGGGCCACCTCGAAGGCGGCCCTGGTTTCTGCTTCGCCTATGCCGAGCATGGCCGCCATCGTGGTGAAGTGTTCCAGTGCTTTTTTGTCGCCAAACTTGAAGCTGACCACCAGCGGCAGCCAGCGCTTCTCGTCTACCTCGGGAAAGGCCTTGGTGATGTAGTACGGCAGGGCCTGCGTTATCGGGCAGGTATTGGCGTGTACGTCGTCCTCGTAGCTGGGCATGTCGCGGAAATGCGTGAGGAGGACGTAGTCTACACCCTTGTCGAGGCAGTCCTGCACCGCGCCGTGGGCTATCTCGGCGGGGAAACAGTACGCGCTCTCAACGCGGACTACGCCCTCGTGAGCCACCTCTGTTGACAGAACCGTCTTGATGCCCAGCTCGTGGAAAAACCACGAGTACAGGGGGTACAGGCTGTGCGTCGAAAACGCGCGCGGTATGCCCACGGTAAAGCCGCGCTTCGCGACCAGGGAATCAGCAGGCGGCGCGTAGTCTACAAACTGCAGCTGCTGTCGTTTCTCGACGTAGTCGAAAACCGGTACGTCCCTCACCGCCTTGCGGGTGTTGGTATATTTATTGCATCGACCACCGAACATGTACTTGTGCCCGTTTACGTTGAGCACCTGGATGGGGCAGAGGTTGTCGCAGGACTTGCAGGTAAAGACGCGTTCGTAGCCTATTTCACGGTTGATCGCCGATTCCAGATCCACGGTGACGTTGTCGAGGTGCCCCTCGGCGCGCTTCCTTTTGGCGAGGAGGGCCACGCCGAAACAGCCCATCAGTTCGGGCGATGGCGGCACGAGGATTTCCTTGTCGAGCATCATCGCGAACGCGAGCGGCACAGCTTCGTTCTTGGCCACGCCGCCCTGCAGGAACACCTTGCCGCCTATCGTGCGGTTGCCCACCACGCGGTTGAGGTAGTTGGCGACGATCGACGTGATGATGCCGGCGGTGATGTTCTCGCGCGTGGCCCCCTGCTGGACGGCCTTGCGTATGTCCGAGTTGATGAAGGCTGAGCAGTGCTCGCCAAACTTGAGCGGCGCGTCGGCTGCCAGCGCGATCGGGGCTATGTCTTTGGCGCTGTGGATTGACAGGTCACCCGAGGACGATTCCTCGAGGAAGCTGCCGGTGCCCGCGGAGCAGGCTTCGTTCATCGCGTAGTCTATGGGTACGCCGTTTTTGAGGAGGACGTATTTGGCGTCCTGCCCGCCTATCTCGAAGATAGTCTCGACGCCTGGGTCGAAGTACGCGGTGCCTACAGAGTGGGCTATGATTTCGTTGTAGACGCCGGGCGTTTCCAGGAACACACCGAGGATCTCGCGCGATGAACCCGTGGTGGCGGCCAGCTCTATGTCCACCGAGTCCTGGCAGGTATCGGCTTTGATCTTGTCGCGGACTACCGACAGGCACTCTTTCAGCGCCTTGACCGGGTCGCCGTGGGTGCGGCCGTAGTGGCTGGCGACCACTTCGTCGGTTTCAGCGTCAAGGAGGCAGACCTTCGTGGTGGTCGATCCGCCGTCTACCCCGAGGATGTACTTCCTGCCGGCGACGACCTTGCCTTCCTTGCTCTCGAAGACGCGAACCTTGTTCCGCCACTTCTTGAGATCCGGCAGGGTATCAAAACGGACGACATTGGGCTTGAGCAGGTGCTCCGGCGCAGGGAACGCGGAACCGGCATCCTCCGCGAGGACTGCGGCTCCATACGCCTCGAAAACCGAAGCGGTCGCGGGCACGATGAACTCTATATCGGGCGCCTGCTCGCGGATGAAGCGCACGATGTGCCGGTTGAGCGTCATGCCGCCAGTGAGCACCACGCGGCCCTTGGTCACCTTGGCGCGCTTCAGGAAGTCAATTACCTTGCCGGCCATCACGTTGGACAGCGAAAGCACGATGTCATCCTTGGTGGCCTCACGCTTGTTGAGACGGTGCGTACAGTCGCTCTTCATGAATACCGAGCAGCGCGTAGACAGCGACAGCACGGTTGCGGTATCAGGAACCCGCTCGATGTCATCGAGGCTCATGTCCATGCGCCCGAGTTGCTGCTTGAGGAACTCGCCAGTACCGGATGCGCACTTGTTGCCGGAGAAGTTGTTGATTATCTTGCCGTGTTCGTCGAGGGAATAGACGACAAGATCCTCGCCGCCCATGCTCGCCACCGCGTCAGCCTGGATACCCGTCGCCTTGAGGGCCGCCTCGACGCAGAGCGGCTCAAGCGTGCCGGCTGCGTTGAACAGGTAGCGCCCCTCGTTGCCGGTGACGAGCACCTTTGTGCCAGCTGGTATGTCCCGCCCGGATAGGAGCTTGCGGACGGCCGCGTGGAAGTCGCCTTCGTGGGGAGTAAGCGCCGACCACAGAACCTCGCGTCCATCCGCGAGCACGAGCTTGAGACTCGATGAGCCAATATTAATGCCAAGGGATAACACGCTGATGTACCTCGCTGGAAGCCTCGTGGCCGACGTATCCACGGTAGTATTCAGGGCTACCCGCGGAGCTTTCGCATCCTACACTCCAGATAGTACTAGATTCAATAGTAGTGCAAAGAGCCAGAGCCGCGCGTGTGCTATACTCCACGGCATGAACAGCACGGATTTCCTGTCGCTGTCCTGGTCTAAACCAGGCGCGGCTTTGATCCAGCCCCCGCGGTTTTCTCCCGTCGTAGCTGATCCCAGCTTCCTGTTTCCGGAGGAGAGCCCGAGCGGAGCATGGGAACTGTTCGCGCACTCGGCCTGGGGCATCCACCGCTATTCGTCGGCAGACGGCGCAGCCTGGATAGACAGGGGCTTAGTACTCTGGCACGCGATGAGGCCCTTCATACGGCGCATGGATGGTAGATTCATCCTATATTACGAGAAGTATCAGCCGTTCGCCTTGCCCCTTACCGTGCTGCCCCGCACGATGCGCTGGCGGTCTACCGTTTCGTTCTCCGAGAGCGACGACCTGGAGCGCTGGTCCGCGCCCCGGACACTCGTCGAACCAACGCTGGACTGGATGAGCGATCCAGCCCTCGGCGACGCGGTATCCAACCCGTGCGTCGTCGAATCCGGCGCGGGCGGGGATCAGGGAAGCACGCCAGAATGGCGGCTGTATTTTTCCGCGTCGCTGTCCTGGATTGACGACTGCGGCTTCAACGAGCCACGGTACATCGCCCTGGCGAGAGGGCCTTCACCCGTCGGCCCCTACACGCCGGATGCAGCGCCATTGATAACGCCGGAAGAAACGCATACTGCCAACGGCAAGCCGTCCAACGGCAAGCCGTCCGACGGCAAGGCTACGAAAAATCTCGGCGCCGGCTCGATCAAGGTGATACGGATGGACGACGGCTGGATAGGACTTCAGAACAGGATATACCGCGATGCCGGCGGCCATTCACGCTCGGCTATCTTCGTCCTACGCTCGGAGGATGGGCTGTCGTGGCATTCAGCCAGGGAAACCCCGCTGATCGCGCCGGAAGCGGGCTGGACTGAATCGCACGTGTACGCCTGCGACTGCCGTTTCCGCAAAATGGACGGCCTGTGGTACCTGTACTTCAACGCGCGCGATGGCTGGACGATAGCTGAGGGCAAGGAACGGATTGGCAGGATCGTCGGCAGGGCTCAGG
>JAFGUM010000297.1 GCA_016938515.1 Spirochaetales bacterium
CTTGCCGGGAGCGCTACTGGCTACCGCCTTGCCGTTTTCCAGGTTGCGCAGGGTTATGTTTTTCAGTACCACGAGGTAGCGGCCGTTGGCGGGGTCGGGTCGTATGCCCCAGCACACTTCGCCGGCCAGCGCGCCGGCCTTGACGGCGCGGTCAAAGGCTACCAGCTCGGTCTTTATGTCCTTGCTCTTGTTGAAGTCTATGACAAACTGCTCCGTAGCCTCCACCGCCGGGTCAAGGCTCTCTACGCTTACCGGCCACAGGCGGGTGTTGCGGTCGTAGTCGCCCACGGTAACGCGCACCTGCGACGCGGGCACAGTCCAGGTCTTGGCCTCCAGCGCTTTAAGAGCGGTAGCCAGCTGGGCAGTCAGCGTGGCGGTCTGCTTTTTCAGTTCGGCTTCGAGGGCGGCCTTGCGGTTGGCCAAGGTGCCGGCCATGTCGGCATCCAGCTTGCCGCGGTCGGTAGCCTTGCGGCGCTCATACTCGGCGTCGGTTTCCCACAGCTCCGGCTCCGCCTTTGCAAGCACCGCAAACAAGGGATCAAAGCCGGAGCGTATGCCGCGCTCGGCCTCGCGCCAGCTACTTTCAAACTGCCCTTCTATTTCTGTTATGGCTGCTTTGAAGCGTTCAACCGTGGCCACCATCGCGTCCGGGTCGGCGGCAGCCCCTTGTGCGCCTAGTTTTTCTAGCTCGGCTCGCCGTTTGGCCATGGCCGCGGACAGCTCTTCCTGCGCGCGCACGCTTGCCTGCACCTGCTCCTGCTTGCGAGCCTCGGCGTCGGCTGCCTGCCTGCGAAGCTCGGCGGTGCGTGCAAGGCTCTCGGCTTCCAGTTGTTTGGCGGCGCGCGAGGCTTCCTGTTTGCGCTGTTCAAGCTCCAGTGCCTCGCGGCTGGCAGCGTCCTTTGCGGCGGCTATGCGCGCCTGCCGGTCGGCCATCTCCTTGTCCAGCGCCGCCAGCTGGGCCTGCGACTCGGCCGCGGCCGCCTGCGCCTTGGCCGCGGCGACTGCGGGGTCCACGAGGTACCAGGGGCGCGATAGCCCCAGATCCAGCCTGGGCTGTTGCTCGCCACCGGTGGCCGCCAGCACGTCTGCGCGTACCTGTATCATCGCTTCGGCTATGTTCAGACCCGGCTGCGCCAGGTTTTTGAGGAGGGCCGCGGTAAACACGCCGTTGCGACCGCCGCCGTCGGCCGCCGTCTTGCCAGGCTCGGTGGCAAAGGCCACGACCGTCTCCACATCGGCTACGGTCGGCACCACCGACAGGCCCCGTGCAGCGGAACGGCTGGAGCCCGGGAATGGGTTGTCGCGGCAGGCATCCAGAAATAGGATGATGGTCTTTACACCCGTGCCCTTGATGCGCTCCAGGAGGTCGGACACCGCCATGGATCGGCTGCGCACCTGAGCCTCGCTGCCCACCGTCTCGCGCACGGGCACCAGGTAGTTCTCGCCCCCCACCTGCACGCCGTGGCCGGCGTAGTACACCACCGCGCTGTCGGCCCCTTTGAGCAGTTTCACAAAGTCGGAGACCGCCTTTTCCATGCCGGCAAGGTCCAGGTTGGTACGATCGACCACGGCCATGTCGGCACCCCGGAACAGCGCGGCCATATCCTTGGCGTCGTTGGGCGGGTTGGAGAGCGGACTGGCGGTGTACGCCCCGTTGCCTATCACCAGCGCGACGCGCTTTTCTGCAAAGGCGGGAGCGGTCAGCATCGCGGCAAGCGCGACAACCATAACGACAGCGGACGGACGTTTCATGATGATCTCCGGGCAGGTCTGGGTTTGATTCATAGAGTGTAGCACCACAGCCGCAAACGTCAATACGAGCGGCAATGGGTGTGTAGCTACGTTTTGCGTTGTTCTTAAAGCTGATCCTTGAAGACCGCTACCTTGATAATTCTTTTCTTCAAACTTGACATGACACATTATGTAGTACATATTGTCTAACATGAAATCAGTAGATACCCGCACCCTTCAGCATCATCTTGGCAGCTTCCTTGATGAAGTCGAGGGCGGTGAAACACTGGAAATCCGTCGCAGGCGCAAGGTGATCGGCCGTCTTGTCCCCTGTGTGGCGGAAGCTTCAGCTGAGCCATGGCCGGATATTCAATCCAGGCTTGAACGCATCTACCCGGACGGCCCGGTGGAACCAGGAGCCAGCGATATCCTGTACGGCGACAGGGATGGTCGATGAGGACGTATATTGATTCCGGGATACTCATCAAGCTGTACATCAGGGAACGCAATTCGGCGGAAGCCATCCGCATGATGAGTCAATTCGAACAGCTCGATTTCAACACGCTACATGAACTGGAAATCCGGAATACCTTCCGCACCCTTGAAGGCAGGCTCCTGATTACCTCGTTCCAGCGAGCCGCCTCGGAACACGAACTTGAAGCCGACCTCATCAAGGGCCGCCTGAAGCGCACGCTACCAGACTGGAACCTGGTCTTCAGAGAAGCAATTAATTTATCACAACTCCATAGCTCCGGGACACTCGCCCGCTTCCTTGACCTGCCCCATGTCGCGGCCGCAATCCTCGCACAAGCCGACTTGTTCGTAACGGGAGACAGGAGACAGCATGCGGTAGCACAGAAGGCGGGACTACAGACGCTGCTGATAGAGTAGGAGTGCCGTAGGCTGCCCCATACCGTAGCAAATTTTGAAAGAATCCCCCTGTACCCCCCCGAATGTAATAATTAAATAGCAGGATCGTTAAAAGGCTCGAATAGCACTCGAATAAGGGCAGGGACAGAGCTGCAAGGATTGAAATATATTTACTTTGACCGCGCCTGTATATATAGTTGGAGCATGAGCAGGATAAGTATCGATCCAGCGGTCTGCCACGGCAAACCGGTACTAAAAGGCACCAGGATTCTGGTTTCTAATATCCTGGCCGACTTGGCGATAGGCAGGAATTACCAGCAAATCTCTGAAGATTATCCTGGAATACAACCCGACGACATCAAAGCCGTTCTGGAGTTCAGCGCAGAGCTTGCTGCTTTCGAGACCATCGACCTGTCCACTGCCGTATGACGATTGTCCTGGACGAGAATTTTCCCAAGAGGATAACCCCGATTCTTAAGTACAGAGGATTCTCCGTGGTTGATGTCAGAAGCACGGACGCCGAAGGGATTTCGGATAAAGCGCTCTTTGAGATGGCTAAATCACTTGATGCATCAATATTCACTACGGATCGTGATTTTCTCACCATGGTACACAGAATCAATACTGATCATCCAGGAATTTTGATAGTCACTTTGGGAAAACCAAACTCTGAAGCAATCATCAAAGAAACAGTTAAATTCCTTGATCGTATACCTCCAGATGAATGGTCCCATCATTGCTATGTGCTAACCGGTTCAGGAGCCTGCCGGGTATACGGCTGATTGAACATGCAGGAGTCAAATCCCCGGAAGTTCATCAGAGGAAGTTGGGGAGAACGATTGAGAGGATGGGCGGGGACAGAGCTTATGGGTGTTCTGTCCGTCCCCGCGTCAGACAGACCACGCTCAACCCGGCTCCACCAAGACGCGGATCCTGCCGCGCACGGATGCGCGGCAACTGGGACACCCGTCCGCTCCGCGGCCGGGTACGTCATGGACGCCGCCGCCTCCGGACACCTTACTCCGGCTTCGCGCCTCCGGCGCGTCCGGCTCCGCCGGACCAGCGCGTGTCGCGCCCCCCCGCTGGTGGACTTGCCTGAGCCTGTTACCGAACTGGGGGACGAACCAGACGGAAGCCCAGGGCGCCGTCCCGGGTGCCGGGAGTGATGATGATCCGATTGGCCGAACGCGCGTACGACGCGATGTGGCTCCAGCTCCCGCCGCGATTGACGCGCCCGGTCCCCGAGGCCGCGCCCGTGGGGTCGGTCTGGCTCCCGCTACCATAGCCCCCGTACAAGTCCTGGCACCACTCCCACACGTTGCCCGCCATGTCGTACAGTCCGGCAGCGTTGGCTGCCTTCGTACCTACCGGGTGCGTCGTCTTTCCCGAATTATCCCAATACCACGCCACGCTGCCAACATCGCTGCTGCCAGCCCACTTCGCCTGCATCGGTATCGCACTTGCTTTGGGGCCGCCCTTGGCCGCGTACTCCCACTCCGCCTCAGTCGGCAAGCGCCAGCCGCTGGCGCCAGGGTTCAGGCGTACGCTGGTGCCGTTTATAGTGTACGCGGGGCTCAGGCCATCCTTCTTGCTGAGCGCGTTCGCGTAGACCACCGCGTCGTACCAGCTTACCTTCTCCACCGGCAGGCTGTCACCCTTGAAGTGGCTGGGGTTGGTGCCCATGAGCGCGCGGTAGTCGCCCTGCGTCACTTCGGTCTTCATCATCCAGAAGCCGCTGACCGTTACCGTGTGCACCGGTTCCTCGTCGCTGTCTCCATCGGTGGAGCCCATCTGGAAGCTGCCGCCGGGTATCCAGACTTCGTTGCGGTAGGCGCGGCCGGGGGCACCCGCCGAAGGCGCGGTCTGAGTGGGCGCGACTGGTTTCGCCGACGGTGCGTAGGCAAACGCCACATTCGCCGTGCCGCCGGCGGGTACCATCACGGTCCTGCTCTCGCTCTTGCC
>JAFGUM010000298.1 GCA_016938515.1 Spirochaetales bacterium
ACGGCGAGCGTCGAGCAGATGCCGAGTATCTGGATGAATATCGGGTTGTTGGTCCACAGGTTGTCTTTGAGTATCGAGTACATCTTCGAGTTTTTCATCGCGCACCCCCGGTCCTGATCGCTGTCAGAGCCGCGTCGATGATAGACGCGAAGGCCTGGCTCGTCCTTGTGGCTCCCGAAATACCGTCAACGCGACCGTTTGTCTTGTCATCGTCGGGTCTGCCCGACGATTCGGCGCCGGCTCTCATGCCTATGGTTCCCGCGGGCGCGGCTTCTCCCTCGTACTGGCCCAGGAACCAGGCTTCCTCGATGCGACCGCCGAGCCCCGGCGTCTCATTCTGACCCAGAACGCGTACGCCGCGGACCCTGGCGCCGTCAGGACTCGCGGCCAGGATGATCGTTATGGTACCCCAGAGACCCGCGCCAGCCTGTTCCACGGCTACAAAGCGCTCACCGTCGACGCTAGCCGACCACGAGCGCTGGTCGGTGTCCTGCCCCTCGGTAACGTCGGCTGCATAACGCGTAGCGGCTTCTGCCTGGTTGGCGAACGGAATGCCGAAAGCTCCGAGCACCGCCGACTGCGTCGCAAACACCTTGTTGGCAGCTACCCGATCCTTGGTTCCTTCGTTGGCCACGGCGAGCACCGCGACAAAGACGGCGCAGACCACGAAGGTAAAGACGACGACGTAGAGCATCGAATCCTTTTTCATGTGGTCGCCTCCTTACCCGCGGCCGCGGCTTTTTCCTTCTTTTTTCTGGCCGCTTCGTTGACCATGCGGTCGAACAGGCTCGCGAAGGTATTGCCCAGCAGTATCGCGAAGCTCGTTCCCTCCGGGAACAGGCTAAAAGTACGTATGACGATGACAATCGCGCCTATCATAAGGCCGTACGTCCACTGGGCTACCGGCTTCTTGGGCGCTGATACCGGGTCTGTGGCCATGAATACCGCCACAAACAGGAAGCTGCCACCGAGCAACGCTTCGAGCGGCATGGCCTTGGCCACGCCGGCCAGGACCAGAACCCCGGCCACAACGACCCCGCCGAGCAGGGTGGACGCTATGAGACGCCACTGGGCGGTCTTTGTCACCATCAGGTACACAGCCGCTACGGCTATCAGAATGGCGCTCGACTCGCCCATGGCGCCAGCTCTGGTGCCAACGAGAAGGTTGAACAGTGGGATGGAGTCGCCAGAGCGCATCGCCGCCAGTGGCGTAGCCATGGCGACGCTGTCAACGGCGCCAAAAAGGCTGCCGGCAGCCACGCCGAAGGCTCCCGGCTCGTAGTACGACGAACCGAGCACGCCGGCAAAGGATATGTACACGAACAGGCGGCCGGCTATGGCCGGGTTGAAAATATTGCGGCCAAATCCTCCGTATACTTCCTTGGCCATGAACACGGCAAACGCCATGCCAACGACGAGTATCCACAACGGAACCGCGGGCGGCATGGCCAGGGCGAATAGAGTCCCCGATACAAGAACTGCCTCGCTTACCTTGCCGTTTTTTTTCTTCTCAAACAGGTATTCGACCAGAACGCCTGTGCCAAGGCTTACGGCTAGAGCCACCAGGACACGCGGCCCGTACAGCCACACAGCCAGCGCCACGATAGGCGCCAGCGCGTACAGTACGCGCCTCATCATTGGTTGTTTCTGGAACACGTGCGCTCTCCTCCATATGATGTGTATCGACCCCGCAAGGTCGCCATTCCCGAGTGTCCTGATAGTATACGCTGTCGTGGTAAAACCTGCCAGACGAGAAGGACGCGGCAATGCGCGTAAAAGTAATCATTTTGCACTTAGGTACAAT
>JAFGUM010000299.1 GCA_016938515.1 Spirochaetales bacterium
AACCTCAAAACGAAGCTGGCGGCCATGGGAGCCAGGGGCGTAGTAGACTTTGCTCTGTACGGTGGCGTTTCTGGTCATCTCGTTGAAGAAGCGCTGGCCGTCGACATGGAAGCGCTCGCTCCGGACGTCGTTGGCTTCAAGACCTATTTCGTCTCCGGCATGGATACCTTTACCGCGGTAAACCACTACGACTTTGCCCGTGTCATCACGAAGGCGGCGTCGCTCGGAAGGCCGGTACTGCTGCACGCCGAAGACGCCGGGGTGGTACTGCCAGCGACGAGCGCGATGATGGCCAGGTCTCAGGCCGAAGGACGGGCGCCGAGCTGGGACGATTACGTGGCCTCGCGGCCCGAATCCGCCGAGACGGTCGCCGCGGCCGCGGCCGTGACGCTCGCGGACGACAACGCTGCGACGCTGCACATCGTCCACGTGGGCACCGCCCGCGCTGCAGAAACCATCGCGGCGGCAGGGGCCACCTGCGAGACTTGCACGCACTACCTGGCGTTCAGCGCCGAGGACTTCGCCAACAAAGGCTCCGCCCTCAAAACGGCACCGCCGGTAAAAGCGCGGGGCCAGGCGGATCAGTTGTGGCGCCTGCTGGAAGCTGGCGTCATATCGTACGTAACGAGCGACCACGCCCCCGCGCCCGTGGAAGAAAAGCGAACCGGCTCTGTGTGGACGGACTATGGGGGCATCCCCGGGGTCGGTACGACGTTTCCGTATCTGTACGCCGAAGGCTACAAAACCGGCAGGCTGTCGCTGCAATCCTTCCTGCGGGCTACCGGTGGGGGCGCCGCGCGACGATTTGGCCTGGACGCGCGCAAGGGAGCCTTGGCCCCGGACATGGACGCGGATATGGTCTTGGTCGACCCCAGCGGCCACTACGTGGTACGGGGAGACGAGCTGTTGAGCAAGGGAACGATTACGCCCTTCGAGGGCATGAAGCTGGCTGGCTCG
This sequence comes from Spirochaetales bacterium, assembly GCA_016938515.1. Classification (GTDB taxonomy): domain Bacteria; phylum Spirochaetota; class Spirochaetia; order Treponematales; family UBA12059; genus SZUA-370. Next base: position 958 of record JAFGUM010000299.1, read on the forward strand.
ATCATGGTAACCATGGTCAGGGGCACCGCTGTTTGGAAGGCAGACGAGGCGCTGCGCGCTGGTAATCCGGCGGCGGGCATAGTAGCGCACGCGGGCTACGGTAAACATCTACGATGGGGGTACAGGTGAGCAAGATCATGAAATCCCTGCCAATGAGCGAGCTCATGGCCAGGATTATTGGTGAGAAAGCCGCAAAAGACAGCGTCTATGATATACCGGGCGCTCTTTCGGCCAGGGTTCTCGATTTGGAGCGAAGCTCTCCGGGCTTCAAGGTAAACGGGCTCGGCATTGGCCTGCCCATAGGTCCCGCGGCGGGGCCGCATACGCAGATAGCTCCCAACCTGGTGGCTGCATGGCTCGCGGGCGCGCGCGTCTTTGAACTGAAGACCGTGCAGGAAAATGACCGGCTCGACATAGACAAGCCGTGCATAGACGCCCTCGACGAGGGGCACAACGTCGAGTGGTCTACCGAACTTACGCTGGAAGAAGCGCGGGCAGAGTACCTGCACGCGTGGATAGCCATTCATGCGCTGCGAGCTGCCATGAGCGATACAGCCGGCAACATCATGTTCAACGCGTCTGTGGGCTATACGCTCGATGGTATCAAGGGTCCGAGGATGGACGCCTTCATCGAAGGACTGCGGTCTCCCGCAGGCTCCGAGACCTGGGAAACAGCCATTACCGAAGCGATAACCGCGGTAGACTCCTCCGCCTTCGAAGCCGCGTTCGGAACAGCCGGAGCCGCGCGAGCTCGAGAGGCGATACGCGCGGTGCCGGCCAACCCGGTGCACTCGGTGACCATTTCGACTATGCACGGCTGCCCGCCGGACGAGATAGAACGCATTGGCGCCTATTTAATAGAAGAAAAAGGATTCGACGCCTACGTAAAACTCAACCCTACGCTGCTCGGGTATGACGAAGTACGGGGAATACTCGATGACACGGGGTGGCAGAGGATCATAATAAAGCGACCTACCTTTGAGCACGACCTCCAGTTCAACGCGGCGCTGGAACTGATAGCGTCGCTTGGGCAAAAAGCCAAGGCTCGCGGCTCCCGTTTTGGCGTCAAGCTGTCAAACACGCTGGCGAACGTAAACGATGGCGTGCGCATGCCCGGCGCGGAGCGCTATATGTCCGGCCGCGCGCTGTTTCCAATAACGACACGACTCGCCGCAAAGCTGGCAGCCGCGATAGCCGAGCCGCCGGCATTCTCCTACTGCGGTGGCGTAAGCGCGCACAACGCGTACGACTGCCTTTCATCGGGGCTGGGGCCGCTTACCGTGGCAACCGAGATACTCAAACCGGGTGGCTACCTGCGCCTGGAGCAGATGGCACGCGAAGCCGTACGCGCCCTCGTTGACGGTATACCGGCACAGCCGGATGCCAAGCGCATCGACGCGCTGTCCGCGTCGGCCAGGCGCAAGCCTGAATACCGCGGTGACTATAAAAAGGGAGAGGCACATATTCCAAAGCCCCTTCCGCTCACCGACTGCTTCGCCGCTCCATGCATAGCCGCGTGCCCGGCCAACCAGAAAGCGCCTGTGTACATGAAGGCGCTCGCCGCCGGCGATGCCGAGAAGTCGCTGTCAATAATCCTGGCCGACAATCCGCTGCCACACATCACCGGGGTACTCTGCGACCACCAGTGCATGACCAACTGCAGCCGTGTTGACTACGAAGGACCGGTACAGATACG
>JAFGUM010000300.1 GCA_016938515.1 Spirochaetales bacterium
AATCCCACAAGATACACCCCCGGGAACTGCCACCTTTCATAATTAACGACTCGTAGTATACTACATTTTATCCATTGATTCATGGTATGGAGACGTTGATGAGTAAAAGCAAGCACCCAAAGAGCCTGTACATCGCACCTTTGGCCATAAGCGCGTTATTCGGCATCCTGTACCTCTTCCAGTTCTGGCAAAACCTGGAATACGGCGCGTACGACCTGTTTCTGGGAATGAAGCCGCCAGTTGCCATCGACGAGTCGATCGTACTCCTTGATATAGACGATCCTTCCATAGAAAAAATTGGTTCGTACCCATGGCCCCGCGGCTTGCTCGCGCAGGGCCTGGAAGCTCTGGCAGAACTGGACGCCGAGTACGCCATATTCGATATAGAATACCTGGAAAACAGCCCCAAGACGGTTGACTCAACCTATATGGAAGGCCCCCTTGCCAGCGAGTTTGAGACCTCATACGGCGAGATAGAGTCCAACCTGAGCGACGTATTCCAAGCCCTGGCGGAGCGGCGCATCCCCCTGTCTGAAGCCGGTTCGTACGGGCAGGCTCTCCTGGAGTACATGGATTCTGTATGGTCCAACCTGATAAAAAAGACCAGCCTCGTGGCGATAGAGAACGACAGCTACCTAGGCCAGGCCATGCGCCTGTTCGGATCGGCATATACGACGCTAAACATGCAACCTGATCCCGCGAGCGCGGTATATGCGGAGAGGATGACCCTGGCAAAGGAGCGCTTTGTCTACGCCAACGCTGAAAAAGAAAGCGAAGGCATTGTAATACCGTCTGATACGGTGAGCTACCTCGTACCCATTCCAGAAATAAGCGGCGCATCAGCCGGAGCTGGCTTTACGAACGTGTGGATAGACGCCGACGGCGTACGCAGGCGCATCAGACTGGTAGACGAAGTTGACGGCGATCTGTACCTGCAATTGGCCATGGCACCCCTCGCCCACAAGATTGGCAACCCGCGCATCACCGTGGGAAATAGGTTCATCAGCCTTGAAGGAGCAACAATCGTCGACGAAAAATCCAGCATACGCATTCCCCTGGACGACCAGGGCATGATGCTCATCCGCTGGCCTCGTGAGGCATATATTGACAGTTTCAAGCACATTCCATTTCACCTGCTGCTTGACTACCGAAACGACGCAGAGGAACTAGCCTCCGACCTGCGGCGGCTCAAAGCCAACCAGGGCTGGATTCTTGGACCCGGCTACGCCCC
>JAFGUM010000301.1 GCA_016938515.1 Spirochaetales bacterium
GACATAGACAAGCAGAAGTACTACGTGCCCGCAGAGAAGTTTGACCAGGCCGCGGTAAAGGCCGTCTTCAGGAACGGCATCCTGCGCGTTACCGTACCGCCCAAAGAATCCGAGGAAGCAAACGAAGGCATCAAGATCGAGATAGTAAAAGAAGGGGACTAGACTGTACGGCTCTGCCGCGCGTCGCCTTGTTCCTTGAGGCGCCTTGAAAATTCCTTGAAGTAGCCCATAAAGAGAAGGCTGTCGTACACGATGCGGAGTACCAAAAAGACTTGATCTACCATCCCAGGCCAGCCGCAAACGATCCAGGGCTGGCCTGGGCGGGCTGCTGCGGACGGGCAGTACGCTGGTATCTACACAACCATTTTTTTAATTTTATTTTGCTTTTTTTGTTTTTTTCGCGTGATTTTGATTTACACTGCTACATGTAACGATTTGGAGGCTCGCCATGGGAAACCCTGTCGGCACATCCGTTACATCCTGTCTATCACAACGTGTCCACCGGATGCTAAAACTCACCCTCATCGCAATGGCCATCGTGCTTATCCCGATGGCGACGTTTGCCCAGGATCGCGGCTTGCTCACCATAACGGCTCGCGAGATAACGGGCAACCCAACATTCGACGTAGGCAGACAGTACGCGGTTATCATTGGCATAGACAAGTACAAGGATTGGCCTGCGCTGCGCAACGCCGTATCAGAAGCGAGGAGCGTACGCGACGTTCTGGCCAGGCGTTACTTTATCGACGAGTTTATCGAACTGTACGACAAGAACGCCACCGCGTCTTCCATCCGCAGGCTTTTCACCGAGGAGCTGCCGGCCAAGGTAGGCACGCAGGATTCGCTGTTCATCTTCTATGCTGGCCATGGGTACCTCGACGAGTCAAACACCGGCTTCTGGATAGCCGTGGACGGCGTCAAGGATGTACTGGACCAGAGGGGATGGATACCCAACCAGCAGATTCGCAACTACATCTCCATGCTCAAAGCCCAGCGCATTTTGGTAGTCGCAGACGCGTGCTTCTCCGGCGATTTTCTAAACGTATCGCGGGGAAGCGGCCCTTCCATCGACAGCGCTTACTTTGAAAAAGCCCTGCAATTGCAGGCCAGGCAGGTACTCACGTCCGGTTCGTCTGAAACGGTGCCAGACGAGAGCGAGTTTGGCCGCTACCTGGTTACGACGCTGGAGCGCAATGCTGACGCGGTGCTCGACCCGTTTACCATGTACGACAGGATACGCCGCAGCGTCAAGCATACCGTCCCGCTGCTCGGCACCATCCCGGGTAACGAGACTGGCGCCAGTTTTGCGTTCTTCCTCCGGCCCGCTACAGGATCCCTGGCCGTCTCCACAGCCGCACCCGCCCGCGTGTTTGCCGATGGTACAGAACGAGGCGCCGTATCTCCTGGCAAGCCGCTGATCATCAACGACGTACCGGTTGGCTCGCACGAGTTGCGCATCGTATACGCCGGTTCAGAGGAGCGAAAATCGGTTGCGATTGTAGCAGGAGAAACAACCAAGTCTTCATTCTCGTGGAAACCGCCACAATCAGGGAGGCTGGCGGTAAGCTCTCAAGCCGACGCGCGGGTTCTGATCGACGGCGTTATCGTGGGTTCGGTAGCCAGCGGCGCCACCCTCGAGGTGGCAGAGGTGATAGCAGGTGAGCGCGTCGTAACGCTCCAGTACGCTGACAACCAGGAAGACAGGCGCGTGCGCGTGTAC
>JAFGUM010000302.1 GCA_016938515.1 Spirochaetales bacterium
ATGACGACAGGCGGCTGAGCGACGCTGCCGATAGCCACGCTGGCAGCGATGCCGCGGGCACGCTCGCCGAAGCGCTCAGCGTATCGGCAAACGACGTAGTGCGCGCTGCTTCGGTTTCCTCTGTTTCCTGGTCAAGGAACTGCAGCCAGTTCATGTCTTCGGACCTGTCTTTGAAATCGCGGTTGAACCAGGGATCGCTGTAAAATGGCGCGGAGGTAGACAGACGCAGCGGCCCCGCTTCCAGGCTCGCCGAGAATTCCCAGCCAAAGCGGATAGGCAACTCCGTGCCGTACAGATCCAACGAGTTCCAGTCGCTCGCGTACCCGGTTGCTGCCACGAAGGGCGTGTAGGTGGTGCCGTCCGCTGACAGGAACAGCGACCGCGATACCCCCAGCCCCGCCAACGCGCTTATTGACTTGACGGGACCAAGAGCGCCTATGCTCGTCTGCGCGGCAAGATACCCGCCCAGGTTGGAATACAGGTCGGCCATAACCTTGATAAAATCTGTGGTCGATCCTTCTTTCTTCTCGCGGGTTGTCCGCAGGAAGACACCGTCAACGGTACGCGCGTACCCGGAGTCACCTTCAGAAATCTTGAGCAGGCTAATCTCCTGCTCCTGGGGAGCCTTCTCACCGAGCAGGTACGTCGTCGTCTGCACATAGCGACCAAAGCGCTCGTCATAGCCAAATACCGGATGAAAAACTATTTCTTCCCCTGGGTAGTAGAAGAACGGCAGGTACAAGAGCGGTACTTCCCCCACTGACAGCGTCGCGTTCAGCATCGCCCACTCGTTGCCGCCGAGTATCCAGATTTTCGAGGCACGTATCGAGTAGTGAGGATTGTCGTCATCGCACGAGCTTACGACGCCATCCCTGAACACGAGAACGTCTGACCCTCGCTTGAGTATGTCATCGGCCCTGAAAAAAAGCGCGTCGTCATCGCCGGATTTCTTGTCGTCAGCAGCACCCTGGGAGCTTTCGCCGTCCAGAAAGGCTCCGCTCCAGTCGTCCATGTCCAGCTCCATGGCTTCACCCATGAAATAATCGGTACCGCCGGGCTTTTTCCGTTCAAAGACGATGTCGCCCCGCGCGGACAAAATGTTGGCGTCGCGGTTGACCACTACCGAATCGGCGTTGATGATGAGCATCTCACCCGTTTCGTCATCCTTGACTGACAGAGCCACCCTGCCCGAGAACACGATCGTGGCCTCGCCCCCCTCCCGAGCGCTGAGGTATTCCGTTTTGTCAGCTGATTCTATCGTTATGGTTCTGGCGGCAGCGGAAGCCTTGGGGGGCTCCTTGACGCCGTAGTGCCCGTACAAGCGGGCTCTGAGCTGGGCCGCGCTACCGTCATCATCCAACCCGAGCTGCCGCGCGCACGCTACGAGTGCGTAGAAATCGGAACTCGCTATGTCCATGGCAACGGTGCTGGCAAACAGGTCGTCCGCCGCCACCTCCGGTGAATCCCCCCCCGGGGATTCACCGGAGGTGGCGGCGGACTCAAGCGTCGGCGACTCGTCCACAGGAGGCGATTCCTGTGCCCAGGCAGCCCCCGCGGCGAGGATGATAGTGGTCATGCTCGCCAACACGAACACGGAGCGGAACGATCGGAGTGCCATACCGCCGCATGATACAACGCTGTGGCTATTTTGGCCACCGCCAAGCGTCGTTCGCACTCCAGGCACGCTGGGCCATAGACGCTCTACCCTGGGCACCGCTGGCACGCTCGGGGCAGATATCGTCCCGGCTTCAAAGCGCGTCTCGTAAATACCTCCCCGTCCACGAGCCTTTGACCTTGACGATATCCTCGGGTCGGCCCTGCGCGACTATCGTACCGCCGCGGTTGCCGCCTTCAGGACCAAGATCAACTATCCAGTCCGCCTGCTTGATGACGTCGAGGTTGTGCTCGATCATCACCACAGAGTTACCGGTATCAACGAGACGGTGGATCGTTTCCATCAGCTGCTTGACGTCGGCGAAGTGCAGCCCCGTGGTCGGCTCGTCCATAAAGTACAGAGTCTTCCCTGTCGCGCGGCGAGCCAGCTCGAAGGCCAATTTGACTCGCTGGGCCTCGCCACCAGAGAGCGTCAGCGCCGACTGCCCGAGCTTGATGTAGCCAAGCCCAACAGACAGGAGGGTTTCCATCTTTCGCGATATCTGTGGAACCTTCTCGAAAAACTGCGCCGCTTCTTCGATGGTCATATCCAGAACCTCGGCGATGTTCTTGCCTTTGTACCTGACCTCGAGTGTCTCGTTGTTGAAGCGCTTGCCGTGGCAATGCTCGCAGGTAATGTACACATCCGGCAGGAACTGCATCTCGATTTTAATGGTTCCATCACCCATGCAGTGCTCGCAGCGACCGCCCCGCACGTTGAAGCTGAAACGCCCCGGCTTGTAACCCCGCGCTTTGGACTCTGGCAACGACGCGAACAACTCGCGTATATGCGTAAAAACGCCAACATAGGTAGCAGGATTGGAGCGAGGCGTTCTCCCGATAGGGCTCTGGTCTATGTTTATTATCTTGTCGATGGCGCCAAGCCCTTCAACCCTGTCAAAATCACCCTCGCCCTGCACCGTCCTCGTGATTCGGTTGGAGATAGCCGGGTACAGAAGGTCTGTCAGCAGCGTGCTCTTGCCCGAGCCAGACACGCCGGTGATGCACGTAAAGCCACCCAGGTTGATAGTTACGTCGATGCCCTTGAGGTTGTGCTCGCGGCAGCCGTACATGGTTATGGCGCTGCCATTACCCTCGCGGCGCTTTGTTGGCACGGGAATGACAAGATCACCCGCCAGATAGCGACCGGTCAGGCTCTTTTTATTCTGCATTACGCTTTCCGGCGTGCCCGCAGCAACCACGTGCCCGCCATGGACGCCAGCGCCTGGCCCAAGATCGACTATCCAGTCCGCGGTTCGCAGCGTCTGCTCGTCGTGCTCGACGACTATGAGCGTATTGCCGATGTCGCGGAGATACAGCAGCGTGTCTATGAGCCGCTGGTTATCGCGCTGGTGCAAGCCGATGGACGGCTCGTCCAGTATGTACAGCACGCCAACGAGACTCGAACCTATCTG
>JAFGUM010000303.1 GCA_016938515.1 Spirochaetales bacterium
CCCACGAAGTTTGACCTGCAAGAGGTCATGCTGGCCAAGCAGACAACCCGGCAGTCCTTGCGGGAAATTTCCAGGGATACGCTGTACGCCGAGTTCAAGGCCAAGCAGGGCGAGATTATCATCGGCTACTACCAGCGCGAGAAGAATGGCAACATCTTCGTTGATCTTGGCAGGGTAGAGGGATTCTTCCCAAAGAAGTTTCAGTCTCCTCGGGAGACCTACCAGCCAGGAGAGCGGATCAAGGCGCTGATAGCCGAGGTAAGCAAAAACGGTCCGCAGATAGTGCTATCTCGCACGCACCCCGAGTTTGTACAGAAGATACTGGAGCTTGAGGTTCCCGAGGTGTACGATAAGACTATCGAAGTATTCAAGATAGTTCGCGAACCGGGTTACAGAACCAAGATAGCAGTGTATTCCAGGCGTGATGATGTGGATCCAGTGGGAGCCTGCGTCGGGCTCAAGGGTATTCGCATCCAGAATATAATCCGCGAGCTAGAAGGCGAGAAGATAGACGTGCTGCGGTATGAGGTAGATCCCAGGCGGTTTATCAAAAACGCGCTGTCTCCTGCCGACGTACGGGATGTCTACATTATAGACGAAGCGAGACACACGGCTCTCGCGGTCGTTGATGACAGCCAGCTATCCGTAGCTATAGGCAAACAGGGATTGAACGTGCGGCTCGCCAATCGTTTGTGCGACTGGAGCATAGACGTAAAGACCGAAGAGCAATTCAGGGATCTGGACTTGTCCAGCGAAGCGAGGCGCGCCGCGTCCAGCCTGTTTGGTGACGACGAAGAGATACTGCGGCTCGATGAGCTACCTGGGCTAGACGAGCGCCTCGTGGCCTCGTTCGCTGAATCGGGCATAGAGATGATCGAGGACTTCCTGGCCAGGCCCGAAGATGAGCTGCTTGCCTTGGAAGGCATTAACCCTGAGGATCTGGAGGCTGTGCGCCGGATCATCGAAGAGAACGTCGAAGTCATCGAAGAGGAATTCGAGGAAGAAGCGGAAGCTGAAGCTGAAGAGGCAGAATCGCAAGAATCGCCTGAAGCAGAAGTGTACGAATGCCCCGATTGCCACGCCGAGGTGACTCCCGATATGACTCATTGCCCGCAATGCGGGGTTGCCCTCTCGTTCGAATACGAGGACGAGGACGCGGAAGACCAGGAATCCTGAAGGTGAGCTATGTCCGATACCAACGATAACAAACCCAAACCCGTCCTTATCAAACAGGCCAAGCCAAAACCGGTTGAAGAAACGCCGGAACAGCCCGTAGCGGCGGCTCCCGGCGAGAAGCGCAAGGTGGTCGTCGTAAAGAAGAAGCCTGGCGCGGCTCCTGCATCCGGTCAGGGTGGGACGCCCGCTCCCACAGCGGCAAAGAAGCCTGCCGCGCGCGTCGTGGCTCACCATCAGGATGAGACTGAAAGCGCGCCGGCTCCCCAGGCTGCCGCTTCTGCTGACAAGGCTGCTGAAGCTCCGCCCAAGGACAGCCCCAAGCCGGTGGCGCCGGCATCTTCAAGACCGGCGCCGGGTACTGATCAGAAGCCCGCGTCTGGCTTGCATACAACGCGACCGGCTGGCACAGGACCTCGCGTCGTCGGACGCGTCGGTGGGTACCGTGGTTCCACTGGATCCCCTTCGGGCAGCTCCCCATCGGGTAACTCGTCTGGCGGCTATCAGGGGCAGCGTCCCGGTGGCTATCAGGGAAACTCGTCTGGCGGCTATCAGGGGCAGCGTCCCGGTGGCTACCAGGGTGGTCCGTCTAGCGGCGGCTACCAGGGCCAGAGGCCAGGTGGTTACCAGGGCGGCCCGTCTAGCGGCGGCTATCAGGGGCAGAGGCCGGGTGGCTACCAGGGTGGCCCGTCTAGCGGCGGCTATCAGGGCCAGAGGCCAGGTGGTTACCAGGGCGGCCCGTCTAGCGGCGGCTACCAGGGCCAGAGGCCAGGTGGTACGGGAGGTCCTTCGAGCGGTGGTTACGGTGCCAGGCCCGGTGGATACCAGGGGTCGAGGCCAGGCTATGGTCCTCGTCCCGGTGGGCCCGGCGGCCCAGGAAGGCCGGGTGGCCCTGGCAGACCTGGTGGTCCCGGTGGTGCTGGCGCGCCTCCTTTGGGTGCTGACAAGAAGACCACTTCCAAGCGCTTTATAAAGGCAAAGAAGCCTGCGTATCAGCGTAAGGATGAGAATCGCGAACAGAAGCTGCACCTGCAACACAAGAAGGCTGATTCTCCCAAAGCCAATCCTATACCCAAGTCCATCGACATCATGGAAACCATATCGATAGCCGATCTGGCCAAGAAGATGAACTTGAAGCCGAGTGAACTGATTGGCAAGCTGATGAGCCTTGGCTTTATGGCTACTATCAACCAGCAGATTGACTCCGATACTGCCACTATCCTCGCCAACGAGTACGGCTGCGAAGTAAAGATCGTGTCGCTGTACGACGAGACAATCATAGAAAAAGAGATCGACAAGCCCGAAGACATGATGCACCGGCCGCCGATCGTGACGATTATGGGTCACGTGGACCATGGCAAGACGAAACTGCTCGACGCCATACGCAAGACCAACGTAATTGCCTCGGAATTCGGTGGTATTACACAGCATATCGGTGCGTACCAGGTGCAGACTCCCAAGGGAAAGATAACCTTCCTTGATACCCCTGGCCATGAGGCTTTTACAAAAATGCGCGCACGCGGCTCGCAGGTAACCGATATCGTTATTCTTGTAGTCGCAGCCGATGACGGTGTCATGCCCCAGACTCTCGAGGCGATAGATCACGCCAAGGCAGCCAAAGTACC
>JAFGUM010000304.1 GCA_016938515.1 Spirochaetales bacterium
CCTACTGGAGCTTGTTCGCGCGAGCCCAGGGCAGGGCTTTGGTCCACGCTTCCTTCGTGCGCTCGAACAACTCGAAGTGCTCGGGTACTTTCGCCGCATAGCGCCTGAGTTCTGGCAGAAGCCGCGTAAACTCTTCGGCTTTGAAGTACTTCCTGAGGCCCGGGCCGAGGCGGGCGAATGTATCTTCCATAGACTCTATCGTGGCCTGGTACACGGAGCGGTCTGTTACGTAGGTAAGGAGAGGCTTGTAGCGAACCCAGCCTACTGCCGCTTTCGCGAAGCGCTTTACTACAGCGGCATCAAGAGCTTCTACCGGGTCGAGACGCCGCGGCAGCACGCCGTGCAGCAGCGCGTGGTACTTCAGGAAGGCGTCGTGGAACGTATACGCCGGCACGCGCATCACTTTTTTGTCTTCGAGGCAGGTTGACAGAAAGGTATCCTCCCCCCGAGCGCCAGGTGGGTTGAAGAACGGCGCGTCGGCGCCACCCCGCTTGAGATTCAGGCAGAGGTTGGCGCCGCTGATAAACTTCATGCCCTTGACAGACGGCACTTCCTCGGGTGGAACACCGTCAACTATGCGCGGGTCGGCGTATGTAACACCGCCGTCGCCGAGCACGACTTTTCGTATCGTTTCCCACGACACGATGTCATTTGACAACGCGCCTATGAGCTCGGCGAACGTTTCTTCGCTGAGTTCGCTGTCAAATCGTACTTTGGGTATGGGTGATATGTAGCCGCAATGCCGGCCATGGGTGATGTCGGCGTTGGCCGATGCGTAGAGGTGGGCGCCGAGCACCGATTGGCCGCGCCAGTGCACCGGGTCTCCGCGCTGTACGGCTACCGGGTATTCGTCGTCATCGATGAACAGCAGCCGATCCATGCCGCTGCGCACCGCAAACCAAACGACGGCGTTTCGCTTCTTGCCGTACCCATCACCAAACAGCATCATGGCCTCATCCGAGTTCAGAACGCCTTCTCTGACGAGGAGGTGCCGTTCGTCGGCTATGCGCGTGGCGCCAAAGTACGAGAGCCCGTCGAGCTTGTCGGCCAGCAGCGGGTCGACACGCTTGTAGTCGCTCGCACTCGTGCCAAAATACGATAGATCGTACGCGACGAACAGCTTAATTGTCGTTTCGCGATCCTCGATGAAGCCGTGTTCGCTCCAGTTGTTCACGTACGTTCTGAAAAGGTGCTTGAAACCTTTTCGACCTGTTACAAAACCTACACCTATTTTCATGCGTCCATGGTACCCGCATACCACGGATGTATCAATGAAAAAGTGGTGAATATGCAAAAAAAATCACAGAAAGCGGCGGAAGCTCCCGCGCGGGGTCGTCGTGGGCCCGCGCGGGAGCCGGATTGCATCGATCAGGACGAGCAGGCGCCCTTGAACAGCAGATCGTAGCTGTCCATCGCTATCTGCAGTTCTTCGTTGGTGGGTATGACGAGTATGGCCGTGGGCGAGTAGGGCTGCGACACGATGCCTTCTCCCGAGCCATCGTCCCTGTTGGCCTCGTAGTCCATCATGATGCCTACGTTTTCAAGCCGGTGACAGATGCGCTCGCGCATGCGCACGCCGTGCTGCCCCACGCCGCCGGTGAACACGATGGCGTCTACTTTAACGAGTTCGGCCATGTACGCGCCAATGTACTGGCGAACGCGGTGCGCGTACACGTCCAGCGCCTCTATGGCATTGCGTATGCCCTTTTCGCTGGCCGCTTCCAGGTCGCGAAGGTCGTTGGATATGCCCGAAAGCCCGAGGAGGCCGCTTTTTTTGTTTATCATCGTCGTGAGGTCCTGGGGGCTGTATCCGCGCTCCAGCAGGAAGCCCAGGATGGCCGGGTCAAAGTCACCGCTGCGCGTGCCCATCATCAGCCCTTCCAGGGGGGTAAACCCCATGGACGTATCTATGGAGCGGCCGCCTTCAATGGCGGTGATCGACGCGCCGTTGCCGAGGTGGCAGGTGATGAGGTTGGTGTTCTCCGCCTTGCGCCCGAGTAGTTCTAG
>JAFGUM010000305.1 GCA_016938515.1 Spirochaetales bacterium
CGAAGGGGAATCCGGTGAGATGCCGGAGCTAGCCCGTAACTGTATGCCGCGCTCCCGTACGGACGCGCGACGAGCCAGGTTACCTTCGCGCCTCGCAAATTTTCGTGGAACGCTTCGTGGTACAGGCGTAAAGCGATAGTCCGCCTGGCATAGGCGGCCCGTCGGCATCACACCAGTCAGGAACCGTTCCTCCAGAACACGCCCGAACAAGCCGGGCGAATGAAGAATCATGGAGGATCCTATGAAACGAGCTCGAGCTCTGTCCCTCGTCGTAGCCTTGGCCGTCGTTACGACGGTGATGGCTCAGACCCCCCCCGGCTCCAGCGCAGCAGTATCCTTTACAGACGCCCGCGGAGCGTTGATATCGCTGCCAGCGAAAGCAACGCGGATCGTATCGCTGTCGCCCGAACTGACAGAGATACTGTACGCCGTTGGAGCCGGCAGGAACGTCGTGGGCAATACGACGTACTGCAACTTCCCCGCTGACGCGCTGACAGTGCCAAAGATTGGCGGCTTTTCAGCCAAGACTATCAGCCTGGAGTCCATAATCGCGCTGAGACCGGATCTGGTCGTAGGTAATGTCTCAGCCCACGGCGGCCTGGCGCCCGAACTCGAACGCGCGGGCCTCAGATTCGCTGCGCTGCCAACGACATCGTTTGAGGACGTCTACGCAACCCTGGAACTGATGGGCCGCGTAGCCGGGGACAGAGCTACAGCTACCGCGCTCATCGCATCGATGCGCGCTCGCGTAGAAGCCGTCCGCGAGCGCACCGCCGCGATACCCTATGCCAAGCGCCCGATGATCTTCTGGGAAACCTGGGACGAACCGCTCATGAGCGCTGGCCCCGGCACCTTTACCGGCCAGATAATGGAAGCCGCCGGCGGCCGCAACTGTTTTGCCGATTCCACAGCCGACTGGCCTGTCGTGAGTTTCGAGGTTCTGCTCGCACGCAACCCTGATTGGATCATGGCAGCTGAAAGCCATGGCGAAGCTCTGACCCTCGAGCGGCTAGCCAGGCGACCCGGCTGGTCGGCGCTCAAAGCCGTGAAAGACGGCAAGGTCGTCTTGCTCGACGGTGATATAGTCGCGCGAGCTGGCCCCCGCTTTGTTGAAGCGCTCGAAATGATGGCCAAGGTTCTCTACCCCACCCTGTTTTAGCATCATGAAAAACGACAGCCCCCGCGCCGCAGTTTCGTACGCCGGTCTCCTCATTGCCCTGGCCGCCTCGTTTGCCGCGGCGCTCGCATTGGGCGCGGTGCGGCTGTCACCATCAATAGCGCTGAGTTCTCTCTTCTCGGCAGCCAGCACCGAAGACATGACTGCCACCATAGCCAGGCTCAGGATGGCCCGCGCGTGCCTCGCAGCGGCTGTTGGCGCTTCGCTCGCCGTGTCCGGCACCGTATTCCAGGGATTGTTCCGCAACCCCCTCGCCGACCCCTACGTGATAGGCAGCTCGGGCGGAGCCGCGTTCGGTGCAGTGTGCGCCATCGCTTTTGGATCAGGAGCTACGGCACTTGGGTTTTCGAGCGTGGGGCTTGCTGCATTCGGAGGGGGCCTCGCGGCTACGCTCGTCGTCTACCTTGTGGCTGGAGCGACGAGGCTGCGCTCTGACGCGTCCAGCCTGCTCCTGGCGGGGACAGCGCTCGGTTCTCTGTTTTCTGCGCTCGTATCAATAGTGCTGGCACTCAAAGACAAGGATCTGCATCAAGCGTGGTTCTGGCTGCTCGGCGGCTTTTCTGGCAGGGGTCTCCCCGAACTGGCTGCATCGGCACCCGCGATGCTGGCGGGGCTGGCAGCAGCCATGGCCAGCTCCCGGTCGCTGGATCTCCTATCGGTGGGCGACGAAGAAGCTACCAGCTTGGGCATGCGACCGGTGCGGACACGGTTCATCGTCGGAGGATTCGCGGCACTGTCAGTATCGGCATCTGTTGCTCTCGCCGGTGCCATTGGATTTGTCGGCCTCGTCTCACCTCATCTCGCGAGGCGACTCGTCGGACCACGCCACCACCTTCTCATACCCGCTTCGGCGCTCACGGGAGCAACGCTGCTCGTCGTTGCGGATACCGTGGCACGCACAGCCTTTTCACCAGTGGAAATGCCGGTAGGCGCGATGACCGCGCTCATCGGAGCTCCGTTTTTCATCTACAAGATAGCCAGACGCGGGCTCGGAGAAAGCACATGACCAGTGATACAGCCAGCGCGACGCCACTACTCGCAGCACTGGACCTGACAGTCGGCTATGGTGATAGGGCTATCGTCTGCCAAGCATCGTTCGAGGTCTATCCGGGGCAGATGCTCGTACTTCTTGGCTCAAATGGCTGTGGCAAAACGACCATCCTCAAAACGTGCATAGGCCTCCTGCCCCGTATCGATGGCATGGCAACCCTGGGTGGCAGTGACGTGGCAAAGCTGAAACCGCGCGAACGAGCTCGTATCGCGGCGTGGGTTCCCCAAATAGCGCAAACCGCGTGGTCGTACCGCGCGCGCGACCTGGTTGCACAGGGCCGCTATCCAATCCGGGGCCCTTTTGGTCGCTTTGGCGATGACGACG
>JAFGUM010000306.1 GCA_016938515.1 Spirochaetales bacterium
GTTCGTCTTCGCGGCCACGCTCGCGCTCCAGTACCTGGCGTTTCGCATGTCCGTCCTCAAGATGGAGTATCTGGACGGCCTCGGGGTCGCCGATCACGGCGTACACCCCGACGCGCCCAAGAACGTCAGCAAGTCCATCACGGTGGACTGAGGCGGAATCCGCCTAGCGAGGCTGCGCTGACTCCCCGCCCAGGTCGTTCAGTGCCTGGTCTGGTCGGCCACACGGCAGACCAGGCGACGCCTTCCTGCGTAGTCACTCCCGGCTTCTGTGAAACCTTTCGTCGATACCTGCCGAGCCTCGCCGAAGGGAAGGATAAGGCTGATATCTGCATACGGCAGCTTGTATCCGCTCTCTGCCAGACGCAGGCCAATATCGATGGAAGCGGCGCCAGAGGTCATCGTCACGGCGACAACGCTCCGCTCGCCCCTCTGGTAGCCTATGGTAGCGCCATCGTCTTCAACCAGCTGGTAGGCAGAATCACCGCCGCCCGGGTTTGGGAACACGTAGAGCTCCCGCGTGTCGTCTGGGCCATCGTCAATTCGTCGCCATACTTTTCCGGTGGGTATTATAGCGCCGGCGCGCGCCAGGATGGTGGGTCGCTCAATCGGCGTCGGCACCGTTACGACAGTGCCGCCATCGTACCATCGTCCGGTATCAAAGTCACACCACCTCGTACCGGCTGGCAGGTACACCTCGGTTTCGCGCGCGCCTTCTTCAAGCACGGGAACGACGAGGAGCCAGGGTCCGAGCATAAACTCGAACGATTCGCGCAGACAGCGCGGATCGTCGGCAAACTCGTACACAAGCGGACGCGTGATGGGATCGCCTTCCTGAGCGGCCTGGCAGTACAGGTTGTACAGGTATGGCAGGAGCCGTAACCTGAACTCTATGGCTGCCCTGACGATATCCAGCGTCTCCGGATACATCCATGGCTCCGACGCCGTACCATCGTTGCGCCACGAGTGGATGGAGAACCTCGGCTGGAATATGCCGTTCTGTACCCATCGGACGAATAGCTCCGGGCTTGGCGCGGCTCCCCAGAATCCCCCGACATCGTGCCCGGTGCCGGCCATGCCGGACAGCCCCATCCCGAGCCCCATCGGTATGTTGTACCGGAGCGTATTCCACGATGTCGAATTATCTCCCGTCCACGTCTGCGCGTAGCGCTGAATACCGGGGCACCCAGAGCGGGTAAGCAGATAGGGCCTGCGCTCCGGATCATGCTCGGTCTGCGCTTCCCGCGAGGCTCTGGCCATCAGCAGCGAATGTAACGGGCGCGCGAGGTACAACGGAACCGGCGCGCCGAATCCGTCACACTGGAGTGTATCGTCCCAGATTTCATACTCGTTATTGTCGTTCCATGTAGCGTCCACGCCGTAGTCGAGCAGGCGCTCCCGTACGTGCGACTTCCACCAGTCATAGCCGCGCACAGAGGTAAAATCAATGTAGCTGCCGTTTCCTCCCCAGAATTTTGCCAGAGCCGGCTTCTGAGCCTCACCAATGAAAACGCCAGTTCTGGCGGCTTCGCCGTATTCGGGGTGGGATAACAGCAAGCAGGGTTTTATGTTGGCGCAGACCTTCATGCCACCGGCATGGAAAGTGGCGGCGACAGCTGACGGGTCGGGGATGCGGTTGCGATTCCAGGCGAACACCCAGCGCTCGCCGCCATCGCTCATGGAGTACCCTGATGACATGTGGAACATATCGCAGGGTATGCGGTGCGTATCGCATTCGCGCACAAAGTCCCAAAGGCGGCTGACCGGATCGGGACTGTCAGTGTAGCCCATGCCGGATCCCAGATAGCCGAGCGACCAGCGCGGAGGCA
>JAFGUM010000307.1 GCA_016938515.1 Spirochaetales bacterium
AAATCCCGGTAGCAGGTGTGCCCATGATCCCCGCAGCGTGGGAGCCTCAAGTGCCAGAGCCAAAAGCCGCTGATACTCATCACGGCTGATGTTCTTGCCGCCCATTGACTCGACGTGTGCCGTTCGAACCTGGCTGTCCACCAGCGTAAAACCGGCTTCAGCCAAGAACCACACGAAAGGGATGAACGCGGCCTTTGACGCGTCTGGCTCGATACTGAACATCGACTCGCCGAAGAACGCTGACCCGAGAGATATTCCGTAGAGACCGCCCACGAGCCTGCCATCTTTTCTGGCTTCGACCGAGTGAGCGTACCCCAGTTCGTGCAGACGCGTGTACGCTTCGATCATGTCCCGGGTTATCCATGTACCACTCTGCCCGGCTCGGGGTGTCGACGAGCACGCTTCAATCACGGCGGCAAAATCCTCGTCGAGGCTAAGCTCAAAGCTTCTCTTCTTTATGATTTTCTTCATGGTTGACGAAACGTGGAGCTCCCGCGGCACGACAATGAAACGCGGATCGGGGCTCCACCAGACGATGGGATCCTCGTCGTTGAACCAGGGGAAAATTCCCCGGCGGTACGCGGACAGCACCATGCCCGGCGAGAGGTTCCCGCCGGTACACAGTACCCCTTCGGCTGAAGCTCCGTCGACATCGGGAAACGGGAAGTCGTCCAGTTCGTCAAGCCAGGGAAATCCTGCGTCAGCGCGGGAACGGCTCCTGTCAAAGGTTCTTCGCGTGGCCATTATCCACTCAGGAGACGGTAAGTACTATTTCGCCGTCCTTGACGTCGGCTTTGGCCGCGCCCCCGTCCTTGAGTCTGCCAAAGAGTACTTCGTCAACAAACCAGGTCTTGATCTTGTCTTCGACGACTCTGTTGACGTTGCGCGCGCCAAATTCGTCGCTGTAACCGAGTTCCGCCAGGCGCGCGACACAGGCTTCCGTGGTTTCAAGCTGCACGTGTTTTTCGCCAAGCTGTTCCCTGAAGTCGTCGAGGGCTTTTATGACGATGCGCTCTATAATGGGGCGCGGTAGTCTGCCAAAGCGGACGATCGCGTCCAGGCGGTTGCGGAACTCCGGGGTAAAGGCCTTTTGCACGGCATCGTCTATCGCCGCTTCGGTAAACGCGCGCTCGCCAAAGCCTATCATCGGCTTGCCTATGTCCCGGGCGCCAGCGTTGCTGGTCATGATGAGTATGACGTTGCGGAAGTCGGCCTTGCGCCCCTGATTGTCGGTAAGCGTAGCGTAGTCCATTATTGAAAGGAGAATGTTGTAGACGTCTGGGTGCGCCTTTTCTATTTCGTCAAGCAGAACTACCGCGTGCGGTGTTTTGCGGATGGCGTCGGTGAGCAGCCCGCCTTCCTCGTAGCCAACGTATCCCGGCGGAGAGCCGATAAGACGGCTTACGGTGTGCTTTTCCTGGTACTCGCTCATGTCAAAGCGGTGCAGGGCAATGCCGAGAGTGTCTGCGAGGGTGCGTGCGAGCTCCGTTTTGCCAACGCCGGTGGGGCCGACAAACAGGAAGTTGGCCACTGGTTTGTCGGGAGTGCGGAAACCCGCCCTGCCGCGCTTTACCGCTTTTGCTACGGATTCCACCGCGCTGTCCTGGCCAAACACCGACAACTTGAGATCAGCTTCGAGGGAGGCGAGCCTGTCGCGCTCTCCCTGCGTGACACTCTTTTCCGGTATCCTGGCAATTTTTGCCACTACCGACTCTATCTCCTGGCGCCCTATGGCTATGGTTGCCATTTCCTCGGCGCGCTCTTCTGCGCCAGCCGCATTGTTTGACTGTTCCTCGTCTATTGTCTTCTCCAGTGCCGGGGGTGCTTCCTTGAACGCGCGGATTCGTACCCAGGCGCCAGCTTCGTCCATTACGTCTATGGCTTTGTCTGGCAAGCGACGCTCGGTTATGAACTGCGCTGATAATTTTACCGCGAGCTCTACGGCTTCATCGCTGTACACGACGTCGTGATACTCTTCGTATTTGGGCTTCAGGCCACGCAGTATTTCAATGGCTTCACCCACCGTAGGTTCTACGATGTCTATTTTCTGGAAGCGCCTTGACAGGGCACGATCCTTGTCAAAGAACTTGTTGTACTCTTCGTAGGTCGTAGAGCCAATGCAGCGCAGCTTGCCGCTCGTCAACGCTGGCTTGAGCAGGTTTGACGCGTCCATGGACCCGCCAGAAACCGCTCCCGCGCCAACGATCGTATGGATTTCATCGATAAACAGTATGACGTTCTCTTTCTTGAGGAGCTCGTCTACGACCCTCTTTATGCGTTCCTCAAAATCGCCACGAAACTTGGTTCCGGCGATGATAGACCCCATATCAAGCGAGTAGACGGTGTAGTTTCTGAGCTTGGCGGGAACCCGGCCTTCGACGATGCGCTGGGCCAGGCCTTCTGTGATCGCCGTCTTGCCTACGCCAGCGTCTCCGACGTGTATGGGGTTGTTCTTGAGCCTTCTGCAGAGAACCTGTATGGTCCGCTCTATTTCGGCTTCGCGCCCTATCACCGGCTCCAGCCGGCCTTCTGCCGCAGCCTTGGTTAAATCTGTAGTGAATTTATCGAGAGCGCCGGCTTTGACGGTGGTTCGCGTCTTTTGCCTCACGCCGGCCTCATCGCCATCGTCGTCCGGGGCAGAGAAGGGGCTTGCCTCCGAAGCGTCGGCGGCGGCATCCTCCTGATCCGCGGGGGCTTCGCCGAGGTCAACGTCCGTGCCGTGGGATATAACCTCGAGCAAGTGCAACCTGTTGACGCCAGCTTTGCGCAGGTAGTAGGCGGAGTAGTTTCGTTCCTCGTCAAACAGCGATACGAGAATTTCCGGAATTCCCACTTCTGACTTTCCCGACCCCTGCGACTGAAGCACGGCGCGCTCTATAACGCTCTGGAATCCAGCTGTCTGTATCGGTTCCTGATCCTTGACGGCTGGTATTTTCTGCTCAAAGTAGGCTTCCATGCCCACTTTGATGTGTTCTATGTCCGCATCGCAGGCTTGCAGTATGGATCGCACCTGCTCAAACGACAGAGAAGCGTACAAAATGTGCTCCGGCGTCAGGTACTCGTGGCTTCTGAGCCTGGCTTCATTGTACGCGGCGTTGAATATGGCCTGAACCTGCTGGCTAACCTTCATAGTCTATCAAGCTTTCTCCATGATGCACTTGAGCGGGAATCCATTATCCCTCGCCATGGCGTGCACCCTATTGATCTTCGTTGTGGCGATGTCGTACGTGTACGTTCCAACTACGCCCCTGCCTTTTCTGTGTACATCGAGCATAATGCGAGTCGCTTCAAACATATCCTTGTGAAATACCGACATTATCACCGCTACGACGAATTCCATCGTTGTAAAGTCGTCGTTGAGTAGTATGACCCGGTATTCTTCGGGTTCCTGTACACTGGTTTCCCCCTTGTTGAGGACCCCGGTTTGCGCATCGTTATCAGTAGTCACCGTACCATAAAATATACATCGCCCGCGATAAAAACAAGCGGACGCGTCGAGCTTGAAAGCCGAAGTCTGAAGCGCAATAGTATATTTGGTATATAGGAGCCCTTCCAGAAGCCAGACGGCTCTGGGAATTGGCTCCTGTCAGGGAGACAGTGACATGAAACGAAGTACAGCTACTGTTGCAGCGGCAAGGCTACCATGGTTCCTGGCGGTTGCGGTGATGGCCATGGCAGGAGCTTCCTGCGCCCCCAGAGCGCCGTTGGTACTGGGCTTTGCCACCAGCCTGTCCGGGCCCAACTACATGCTGGGCGTGGAGGGTCGTAACGCCGCGGAACTGTTCGTTAAGGAGGCGAATGCATCAGGTGGCATCGCCGGGCGACAGCTCATGCTTCTGGTGAGGGATTTTGGCAGCGACGACAGAAACGTCGTGCCGGTAACCAGGGAGCTCGTCGACGCCGGCGCTGTTGTCATTCTGGGATACTTTACGAGCACATCGGCTGTTACGGCCTTGTCGTTGCGGGCAGATGAACGCGTGCCTCTCGTCAGCCCCTCAGCTACTTCGAGCGAGCTTTCTGGCCTGGATGATGGGTTCTACCGAACCATAATGAGTTCAGAGTATGACGTGCCCTACCTCGTCGCGCATATGAAGGAGAGGAAGCGGGAGCGGGTGCTCTTTCTGGCTACTGCAACCAACAGGTCGTACGTCGAAACCTACGCCGCTCCGCTTAGAACGCTCGTGAACGTAGTTTTAGACGAGCGTTTCGACTCAATAGACGACATAGACTTCGCGGCCATAGAGGATGTGCGCGAAAGGATTGGCTACGACGCCATACTCGTGGTGGCAAGTTCCATTGATACGGGAACCCTCGCGCAGGAGTTGACTATACGCGGGCTGGACGCACCGCTGTACGTAAGCGGCTGGGCTGGTAACGACGAGCTGCTGGTCTACGGCGGCAGCAGCGTCGATGGGGCCGTGTTTGTGCATCAGACCGATATCGACCATCCGGGTGTAGTCGCGCTCGCAGGCCGATACCAGTCGGTGTTCAAGCAGAAACCAGGCTTCAGCGCCATACAGACCTGGGATGCGCTGAGTTACATCGCAAGCGCCATTACGCTTGCGGAAGGCGACGAATCCAGATTCGCCAAGGCTATCGGCGGTATCAGGTCGTTTGACGGTTTGGCGGGACGTATCGAAATCGACGAATACGGAGACGCCACGCGCACCGTCTACTACAAGCGCGTCTCGGGTAGTAGCATCGTGGTGGATGGAGTGGCGGAGTGATTCACAGGCAGGGAAAAGGATCCATGCAAACAGTCCGCTCGAGGTTGCGCGTTTCCATGGCGCTCGCGATCGGCTTGGCGATAATCTTGTCTGGTACTGCTGTTGGCACACTGCTCGTCGTGTCCAGGGTTGGCGAGTCGATGCGTCGCGAAGCCATAGAAAAGAACAGGTTGATCGCGCGCACCATGGCCAACGACATCAGCACCTTTCTGGACGCGTACTCGGCGTCGCTCAGGCTACTCGGAAACCCTGCGTTCAGGAACCAGCACGGAGTGGACGGCGTTGCGCGCGACTTTCCCGCATTTGATTCAGTGTTTACCGTCGATACCGCGGGGTTTGTCGAGTACGCGTCAGAGCGCTCCAAAGAGCGATTATTCGACGTGTCGATGCGGGACTTTTTCCGCGAGACTACCGGTGTGGAGGGCGTGTATCTGTCTTCTACGTTTATAGGCGAGGGAAGTTACTCGCCTACCGCTGTCCTGGCTGCCTCATCGGCTCATGGCCTGGCCGTTGGGTATCTCAACCTGGCGCAGCTGAGCGTTTTCGTGATGTCGTTGCCCGTGTACGGAGGTGAAACGGTTGCGGTAGTTGACAGGCTGGGGTACTACGTCGCCCACAGCGACCATCAGCGGGTCAAGCAGCGAGAATCGGTTGCTACAGAGGACTGGTTCATGCTGGCTTCCGATCCCGTATCGCAGGAGAGCTCTTCGTGGCTCATGGTAGACAGGCCATCTGGAGAAACGGAACTCGTGTGCTGGGCTCCGGTAAACAGCGACTCCGGCTGGACGGTGATGGTGGTTTCCCCCTCCAGTCGTGTGTTCGCGGTTGCCGATTATTTTGCGTCAGCACTGCTGATGACGTTCGCTCTCACCGGCGTGTTCGTGTTTTCCGTCGTTGCCTACATCCTGTGGGCTTTTGACAGGGATATCCGTTCTCTCAGGGCCCACACCACGGCCATAGCGGCTGGCAACTACGACGCGAACCTCGGGTACAACGGCTTTGCCGATCTCAGACCCCTTGCCGACGATTTTGGCAAGGCGGTACAGGCGATTCAGGAGAGGGAAGAGCAACTCAAGGATAACAGGCACCGGCTTGAAAGCCTCCTTGATTTTATGCCCGTGCCAGTAATAAGCATCGCCCCTGACAATTCCATAGCGGTGTACAACAAAGCCATGACCGAACTCGTCGGCTGGACTATTGATGAGGTGCGTGATGTCGAGGGGTGGTGGCGGCGCGTGTACCCCGACCAGGAGTATAGGAACACGGTTCAGGAGCACTGGCACGGCTACCTGAGCCATCTGAGGGCAGATGGTGAGCGGCTCCCGTCGTTTGAGGGCAGGCTGGCTTGCAAAGATGGTTCTACCAAAGCCGTTATCGGCGATGCATCGATTATTGGCAACGATACCGTGGCTACCTTTACCAATGTAAGTGCTGCCCGGGAATCGGAAGCCAGGATGGCGGCCAACCTTGCAGAAAAAGAAGTGCTCCTAAAGGAGATACACCACCGAGTCAAAAACAACCTGCAGCTTATCGTAAGCTTGCTGACGCTCGACGCCAACGCCCCCGGGGGCAACGCGGCAATATTTGCCGATTCAATAGACCGGATTCGCGTTATGGCGACTATTCACGAGCTCCTGTACGAGTCCAGAAACTTCGCGCGCATAGACCTGGCGGAATACATAGGAACAATCGTTGAATGGATACTATCGTCGTACGCGTATGGTGCCCGAAACCCCAGGCTCAAGCTGGAGCTGGAGCCTATACACCTTGACATAGACGCGGCCGTGCCGTGCGGCCTCATAATCAACGAGTTGTTTACGAACGCCATCAAATACGCTTTTGACGAGAATACCCGCGAACCGGAAATTTTCACCGGGGCGACGCTGAGTCCTGATGGCTTTGTAACGCTGTGCATCGCCGACAACGGCAAGGGCTTGCCTGAAAGCATCGACCCAGAGCGTGTGGACTCACTGGGTTTGCAGCTCATCGTCTCGCTTACCGCGCAGCTGCACGGTGAGTGGAGAATATCCAGGGAAGGGGGAACCACCTGGACTATACGGTTTCCCCACAAGGACACGGCCGCAGCTCTCGAGCATGAGCCGACTTGACCACGCGCTGCAAAGTAGCGATAGTAGTGGGCACAGGCTTTGATGGAGACGAGTAGGCGGGTCGTCGCGCCCGGAGAGAGGGTGCCCCTGGCTGGAAGGCGCCCGACGCGATCCCGTTGAAAACCACTCCGGAGCCGCTCCCGTGAACACCCCTCGGGGCTGGTAATTGGAGCCGGGTGCGCCCGTTATAGCATTACGAGCGCGAGCTTGGTAGTGTAATTGAACCACGGAGACACGGAGGACAGAAGACAGCAAGACGAGGCTGAGAAAAGCCTGGGAAATGCACGCTTCTTGACTCGGTTGTTTCTCTGTTTAGATGTGTTCAGTGCAATGCTGGCCCGAAGTAAGGTGGTACCGCGGATTCCGCGAGCCGGAGCACGACGTCGTCGTGGTTCGACGGTCCCAATACGGGACCTGACGGGATTCGTCCTTACGCTGTAGAACGCCGGTAACGAACGCGGCGGGGCGTACGGACGCGCCCCGATCGTGCTGTTGCCGATCGAGGAGTACCGTATGAGCTTTCCCGTCCAGACCATCCGCCACTCGTATTCCCACGTCATGGCCGAAGCCGTAATCAAGCTGCACCCGGGCACCAAGGTGGCCATAGGGCCGGCCATAGACGACGGATTCTACTACGACTTTCTGTTTCCCGAAGCGCTGCAACCGGACGACCTCCCGGCCATCGAAAAGGAAATGCGTCGAATCATCTCAGCCAACGTGCCGTTCAATCGCGTCGAGGTAAGCAAAGCCGAGGCAAAGGCGATGTTCGCTGACGAGCCGTTCAAACTGGAGCTTATAGACGGGCTGGAAGATGGCACCATCTCCATCTACGAGCAGGGAGTGTTCAGGGACCTCTGTCGTGGCCCGCACGTGGACACTACTCGCGACCTGAAACCCGATGCCTTCAAGCTACGGGCAATAGCGGGCGCGTACTGGCGGGGCGACGAGAAACGGCCCATGCTCACCCGTATTTACGCCTACGCCTTTGGTAGCAAAGCCGACCTTGAAGCCCACCTGAAGCTGCTCGCCGAGGCTGAGAAACGCGACAACCGCAAGCTGGGCAAGGAGCTGGGGCTGTTCAGCACCCATGAAGAAGCGGGGCCGGGCCTGATTTACTGGCACCCCAAGGGCGGCCGCTTCCGCGTCGAGCTGGAGAACTGGTGGCGCGACGAGCACTACGGCAACGGGTACGAGATCCTCTTTACCCCGCACATCGGCAAAAGCTGGCTCTGGGAAACTTCGGGACACCTCGGCTTCTACAAAGAGGGCATGTACTCGCCCATGGAGATAGACGAGGACGACTACTACATCAAGCCGATGAACTGCCCGTTCCACATCATGATATACAACAACGACGTGCACTCGTACCGCGAGCTGCCCCTGCGCTGGGCGGAACTGGGCACTGTATACCGCTACGAGCGCTCTGGCACCCTGCACGGCCTCATGCGCGTGCGCGGTTTTACCCAGGATGACGCGCACATCATCTGCACACCGGAACAGATCGAAGACGAGATCGCCGAGGTGCTGCGTTTTTCGCTTCATATGCACAAGACCCTCGGCTTCAAGGAAATCAAGGCGTACCTCGCGACGCGGCCCGCTGGCAACGGCGCTGTAGGCGATCCTGCGATGTGGGATACAGCTCTGGAGTCTCTGCGCAAGGCCATAGGCAAGGAAGGCCTGGCCTACGAAATGGACGAGGGCGGCGGCGCCTTCTACGGCCCCAAGATAGACCTCAAGGTCAAGGACGCTCTCGGCCGCGAATGGCAGCTGACCACCATACAGTTCGACTTCAACCTGCCGGAGCGCTTTGACATGACCTACGTGGACTCAGACGGCCAGAAGAAGCGGCCGTACATGGTACACAGGGCCCTGCTCGGCTCGATCGAGCGCTTCTTTGGCGTGTACCTCGAGCACACCGCGGGAGCCTTCCCGATATGGCTTGCGCCGGAACAAGCGGTGGTCATTCCGGTGGGGCCGGACTTTGCCGATTACGCCGCTACAGTAGCTGCGGATCTTAAGAAAGCGGGCGTGCGCGTGAAGGCTATGCTCTCCGATGAGCGGATGAACGCGAAGATCCGTGACGCCCAGAATCAGAAAGTGCCCTACATGCTCGTCGTCGGCGCCAAGGAGCGCGATGAGGGCACCGTAGCGGTGCGCGTGCGTGACGGCCGGCAGCTGCCGGCGATGCCGGTGGCCGCTTTTGTCGAGATGGTACAGGCACTGGTTCGGGAACGGTCGCTCGAACTGTAAGGGGATGGTCTGAGGCTGGCGGCGGTTGGGGAGCGTATCCCGGCCACCACCAGCACGGAGGGTGCGGATGGATCCAGAATATTCGGGACTGGGACGAAAGCTGCTCATCGTCGTGGGGCTGTCGTTCCTGTCCTGCACGCTGTTTGTCCTGGTTCGGTTCAGCCTCACTCATAAATTCGCGCAGAGCTATCTGGTCTGGAACCTGTTGCTGGCGGCCGTGCCCGTGATCGTGTCATGGCTTGCCGGCGGGCAGGCGCGGCGCCTGCGCGGGATGGGCGTGAGCCCTCTGAGGCAAAAACTTGCCGGTGGCTGTTTTTTTATATTATGGCTGGTGTTTTATCCCAATGCTCCGTACATCTTTACCGACTTCATCCACGTTGTACGGCGTGCCGGGCTGGGACAGGTCGCGGCTAACTGGCTGTCAGAGTACGACCTGCTATGGTTCGACATCGTAATGAACTCGGCTTTTGCCTTCGTTGGACATTTTCTGGGGCTGGTATCGATGAACATCATGCACGGCACCATGCTGAGCCTGTTCGGGCGCGTAGCGGGTTGGCTGTTGCTGGTGCCGGCCATCGTGCTGTCTGGTTTCGGCATTCACCTCGGTAGGTTTTCGCGCTTCAACAGCTGGGATATGGCTTTGTATCCCGTCGATTCGTTCCGTGTGATGTTCCGTTCGATGTTCGACCCGGCGGCCCTGCTGTTCTCGATGGCTTTTTCCCTGTTCATAGCCATGACCTACGTGATGTTCTACGTGGTCAACGGGGTTGAGCGCCGCACGCCTGGTCGGTGATGCGGCTATTGTACCAAGTACTATTCAGAACAATACCCACGCTACGAGGGCGAACAACAGGAACACCCCCAGCAGCACGGGAAACACGTACATAGACAGGGCTATCATGATGGCCAGGAAGTCGTTCTTTTCAAGCTCGACATCGCGCTTGTCAGGAGCCAGTTCTTTTTTTTCGAGTAGTTTGTGTAGCTTGTCAAACATGCTACGCTTCCTTGGCCGTTGTACCGCCTGGCGTCATATCTCTCCCGCAAAGTGGCAGGCGACAAAGTGCTCAGGCTTGACTTCCCGGTATTCAGGTTCCACTTGCTTGCAAATATCCTTGGCGTGGAT
>JAFGUM010000308.1 GCA_016938515.1 Spirochaetales bacterium
CTGTTCTTGCCCTGGCTCTTTGCCTGGTACAGGGCGGCGTCGGCCCTGGCCACCAGGGCTTCCATGCCTTCCGGTCGGCGGTATTCGGCCACGCCCGCGCTGATGGTAAGCGACGCTTCCGGCCCAAGGCGGCTATCCCTGACCGCGCTCACCACCTTTCCGGCCACGGACAGGGCGGCGGCGGCGACCGTGTTCGGAAGCAGCACTATGAATTCCTCGCCGCCCCAGCGTCCCAGTTCGTCGGTTACCCTGAGCGACTCCTTGAGTATCCTGGCCACCGCCCTGAGTACCACGTCGCCCTGGTTGTGTCCGTACTGGTCGTTGATGCGCTTGAAATCGTCTATGTCCAGCATGATGAGGGCAGTTGCTGTGCCATAACGGCGGCTGCGCCCAAGCTCGGTCTCGGTCAGCTCGATAAAGCGCCGCCGGTTGCTCAACCCTGTCAAGGCGTCCGTGGTGGACATAAGCTTGAGCTTGCGCCGTTCCCGGATCACTAGGTATAGAAGCACGGTCAGCACGGCATAGCCTATCGTGCCTATGGCCGAATACGATAGAAAGTCGCTTCTGAGCTGCCTGTACCCTTGATCCTGGTCGCACGTTACCAGGTACGCAACCTCGTCGCCATGCAAGTTCCGGATGGACTTGAACAAAACGCGGTAGTCATGGTGGTTCCATCGTATGACCACGCCAAAATCCCCGCCTGCCTCGAGCAGCCCCTGTATCCCTTCCCGCATGGAGTAAAACAGGCGTTCATCTTCCTGTCTATTCTTAATCGCGACATCAAACAGGTAGTCGTCTGAAAACCAGCTGGGCACGTAATTGCCCTGCTTCTCCTCAAAGACGGTCGCCTCCACCAAACTACGTTTGATGGCAAACAGGTACGCGCAATCCGACAGCCGCTCCAGTACCGATATGAACGAGCCCATGGAAAAAGACACCTCAACGGAGCCGCAATGTTCGTTCTCAAAAAACAGGGGATACACGAAACGGTAGCCGTTGAATATGCGCCCTTCCTCAAAGCCGGTCACGCGCCTTAGCTCCGAATTTGCGAGCCGCACGCTTTCTCGCACACCGCTCAGGTCATCGCCAAAGAAATCGGGGCTGTGCATCCTGAGGAAGCTGACGCTGTCAGGAAAATGAAAATGTAGCTGGCGGAAGTCAAAGCTCTCGAGCCGCTCGTACAAAGGCAGCATCAGCTCATAGAGCCGGTCCCGGTACGGGGCCCGGGCTTCAGGGTGCTCACGCCAGGCGCTTGATACCAATCCGAGCTGTTCTGGCCTGTTAACCGATACCTCAAACACGTAGCGGGAGAAGGTTTCCAGGCTTTTTACGGTGGCATCCAGGCGCGATGTAAGAAGCTCGATATGCTCGTCTATGTACGTTTGTTTTCTGGCCCTGTGGTCCAGTCCCGCGGCAAACATGACCAGGGAAAACATGAGAACGGCGGATGCCACGTAGAGCGCAGGAAAACGCCCCTTCGTTTTTCCGCCGGCCGCCTTCACGCGTCCGTACCCGGAGCGTAGCGCTCGATCAGGCGCTCGGCCACCATGTAAGCAACCGGGCATATGGTGGCGTTGCGGGCAAGGCGTCCGAGCGCTCGCTGGGCACCGCGTTCCGCGCAGTAGGGGTAGGCCTCGCAATCCTTGGGACGCACATCGTAGGCCTGGCAAGTATTGTCGTCGTTCAGAAAGGGACAGGGAAGGCTCTTCAGGACCCAGTTGCCGTCCTGGTCGCGCTCAAGGGTGTCGCGCACAAATGCGTCGCGCTGGAAACCAAGGGCTTTGGCCAGGCGTTTCAAGTCAGTCTCTGAGAATACCGGGCTTCTCTGCCTGCAGCAGTTGCCGCACTTGAGGCAATCGATTTCCTGAAAGGCCTCATCCTGGTACTGGGCTATAACATGGTCAAAATTCTTGATGTGAAACCGCGAAAGGTACCTCATCTGCCGCTGTATGAAATCGGCGCGTTCCTGAGCTCGTTTCAATATATCCTGATACTCTTTCTTCATGACTGCCATTGTATCCGGCCTTTCGTGCGTATACGCGAGGAATCCGTGGCATGCTCCACCGTGCTACAGTTGATCGGGCGGGCTGCTTTTCTGGAACACAGCCACCTCTGAACCGGCCGCGTCATTGAAAATCAGGCGGTCTCCCTCAAGACGAAAGCTCGCTGTTTTTTTCAGCGCGTCCAGAAAAGCCCACTCGTATACCAGATTGTCGCAGGCCATCTTGGTGGCGTACAGCTGGTCTACGACGATACGGCCATCATCCTGGATAGCCACCCGAGCCCCATACTGGTTGCAGCCGGAATAGCCGGCCATGCCGGTACCATCCGTGGTGAACATAAGGGTGAGCGGCGAGCCGTCCGTTCCGGCCGCGGCCGCTTGGCCGCCAAGGCTATCGAGCACCCACCAGGTGCCCGCCAAGGCGTCTATCCCGCCCGAAGGCAGGCTGGCGCAGCCTCCCGCGCACACGGCCGCGCAGATCGCAACCACGACAAGCAGTGGAACCTTCATGCTTTCAGTATAGTGCCATGCACTTTGAAGGCAAGTGCCTTGGGCGCAAAGTTCGGGGAGCCCCATAAAGCCGTGCGGCCATCAGGGACTCCCCGCTTTTCAATAGAATTCACTTCCGAGGCTCTTTCAGAAGTCGGACGAGTTTTGAAAGAGCTACATATTGAGACATGATTTGCGTGGCGGTCGCGATATATGCAAACAACCGCGAGCAATCGCAAAGCCAATTTCAGAAGTAAGAGACTTCTGAAATTGGCTTGGCCATCTATGTCTTTTTTGCATGGTAGCTTTGAAAACTGTAGTTTCTATAGCTTCTTTATGGGAACCCTGCGTTTTCTTCC